>SVKJ01000013.1 GCA_015068525.1 Oscillospiraceae bacterium
TATATAGGGAAGATTTTACTGAACTCTCTGATGAGATAAAGCAGTATTATTCTGATAAAATAGAGTTCCTGAAAGTGCAACGTGGATACAAGCAGGGTGAAGTTATGCACGTGATAGATTATACGCGAGGTTGGGGTTCAAGAAATGATAGAATAGACCAGCGTAAGACTACTTTTACTAATTGCTTGGCAAGACATGTTTCGAATGCTAAAAGATTTATAACATATTTAGATAGAAACTGCAAACGCGATAAATTATTAAATAGAATTTTAGACTGGTATTACTCTCCACACACAGACAAAAAGGTAATAGACCTATATGCTGCATCTAATAACATATATGAAAATGCAGAATATTTAGGAGTGCGCAAACGAAAAAACTCATCAATGTATTATTATCGTATAAAGATGAAACTACCAAATGGAACGCCTGTCAATATTGAAAAAGGTTCATTTTATTCACCCGAAGAAGCAAATAAAGCACGTAAGCAACATCTTATATTGCTTACAACACAGGGCTGCAATAATTCGGATAAAACAGTAGAAGATGTGTTCTTTGAATTTATATCTGATACCTGTAAACTAAAACCGAGTTTAGAGAAAAAGTATCTTTCATATTATAATTCTCGTATAAAGGATAGAATGGGTAATCTTAAAATTGGGGAAACATTAAATGCATTAGAAAACCTATATAATCAAATTACTCATTATCAAGTCAAAGATATGAGAACAAAAGACAGCAGTATCACATTAACTCCAAATTATGTATCAGGTTTGAGAGCAATGCTTTGTAATCTATTTGACTATGCGTATAATAAGAAATATATTCGTTCCCATCCAATGTATGCCCTTCCGAGCAAATGGACTACAGAAGGTGAAGAAAGGTTTGCACGAACCAAAGAAAAAAATAATTACATACAACCTTTATTTGCCTACCTTGGCAACAAGCACAAATTGTTACCTGATATTCAAAAATTATTTCCGAAGAATATTGATATGTTTATCGATTTGTTTAGTGGTTCGAGTGTTGTCGGCATCAACTGCGATGCAAAGCAAGTTCTAATAAATGACAGTAACCTGTTTTTGATTGGAATTTATAAAGGAATACAGGAAACAACTCCTGATGCTGCTTGGAGAATGATTGAAACTATTATAAACAAATATTCTCTTACCAAAGAAAACGAAGATGGTTATTATTTATGCAGAGAAGATTATAATAAAATCTTATATGAAGAGCGCTGCAATAAATATTGGTACTGGGGGTTGGTGTTAGTTTGGTGCAGCTTCAATCGTTCAACTGTTCAATTCAATCTGCAAAATGAATATAATGCACCTTTTGGTTTTAGTAAAGTTAATTTTGATTTAGCGAAACAGAAGTTTTTTGCTTTTGCTAAAAAGGTTTCGGGTAGTAAAATTGTTTTTACCTGCGATGATTACAAAAACATAGATGTTCAAGCAGGAGCCTTTGTGTATATAGACCCACCATATCTCATCACTACTGCAACATATAATAAGGGTTGGGATAAACAAGCAGAAAATGAACTGTATAATTATCTGGAAACTTTGGATAACAAAGGTGTGAAGTGGGCGATGTCCAATGTTTTAGAAAATAACGGAGAAAACCACACTATGCTTTCAGATTGGATAAGCAGGAAGAAATACAGAGTTCATTATTTAGATGGCGAATACATCCATGCAAATTTCAGGCGTAAAAATAAAGGACGTACAGTAGAAGTTCTGATTACAAACTACTAAAAAATGAGCACTTTCTGGAACCAGAAAGTGCTCATTTTATCATATCATTCACAATAGAAGTTATACTGTCAAGTTGTTTGTCGCTCAACTTTTTCAAAGAACTAATCAGCGCATTCAATTTTTCAGGATTTGCTGCATCGGTGTCAAAAAAGTCACTTGGGCTAATATCAAGATATTCACAGATGAAGAAAAATGACGCCATTGATGGAAGCGCTTTTTTGCTTTCAATGTTCGAGATATAGCCAGAGTTTTGACCTATGGACAGGCTCATCTCTCTTGCTGATACACCTTTTTTAGTCCTCAACTGTGCTAATCTTATAGGGAATTCATCCTCATACATCTTAATCACCTCACTACATAATATTATATCCTACTATTTTAAAATTATAGTGGAACCATTCCTGAGAATACATTGCCATTCAGGAATGAATATGATATAATATGTCTAATTATTAGAAATAAACTGACAAAGCGAGTATGATGAATGATGTGTTTGGAAAAGACAGCCTGTTTCTTCGGGCATAGAAAGATTGATGTGACAGATGAATTAAAGACAGCGTTATATAAAGAAATTGAGAATTTAATAGTGGATGATGAAATTACCGCCTTTCTTTTCGGGAGCAAAAGCCAGTTTGATGACTTGTGTTATAAAATAGTATCAGACCTGAAAAACAAATACCCTTACATACGGCGTGTGTATGTAAGGGCGGAATTTGAACATATAGATGGCGAAGGCAGTAGAGCATATAGAGAAAGTCTGTTAGAGCACTATGAAGATACCTACTACCCAGAAAGTGTTTCGGGTGCAGGAAAGGCTGTCTATGTAAAGCGTAATCAGCACATGATAGATAAGAGTTCTATATGTGTGGTTTATTATGATGAAAACTATATGCCATCCAGAAGAAAGCAAAGCAGACGCGATTTGACAGACTACCAACCTTCAAGCGGTACAGGTGTGGCATACAAGTATGCGGAGAAGAAAAAAAAGAGAATAATCAATATAGCAGCACTTGACTTATAAAGTGCTGCTGTTTTTATACATACAACAACATAAATGAGAAAAACAGCAACTGAAATGCCGAAACGCATAACAGTTGCTGTTGTTTTTTGGATATAAATGCTCACAGTTCACTTTATAGATATATGCAATTTAGATTTTGAGTATTTCAAAATCGTATGTCTTTGTGATAGTGGACGAGATGTACAGCATATAAATACTGTATAAATCCAACGTGAGAGGAGGGTTGATTGTGAATATAATCGTACATATGCCAAAAACAGATAAAATTGCTGAGCTTCAAAATAAGGTAGCAGAAGTTCATTCGGACATGGTAATGTCTTATATAAACAATCTATCCTGCTCCAAAGAGCAGAAGTTGAAATTAGTTGAGGCTCTGCAATCAGTTGAGAGAGATTAATTTCTCCCAAGTAAATTTAAACATTCTAACTTTGTTCTGTTCCCAACGCTTTACTTTAAACAAATCAACATTCATAAGTTTGGCAAGTTCCTTTTGAGTAACTCCAAGTTTTTTTCTCAAATTTTTAATATAGGTACCCTGACCATCGTACATAAATCTGTTGTAGTCATCCAAAAGGGCATATACATCCACTTCCAAGATTTCTGCAATCTTGTCCATAAGTGCAGGTGCATAGTAATCCTTCTGATGTTCTTCATAAGCGGAGTAACTACTGCGCTGTATTCCTAAACGGTCAGCGATGTCTATTTGATATAAACCTTTCTTATGTCTGTAATAACGTAACTTATCTGATACTTCTGTTATCATATTAGGGTCAGGGAACTTAAGCATAAAAAGTTGTGCTTCAACTACCTTTTTGGGTGTAATGAAGCGGAAAGAGTGTATATATAACGGAGAGGCGACAGTTTTGTTGCCTTTCTTTTTTATTATCAAAAATAGTTCAGGACTGATTTTTAATACGTTTTCGCTGATGAATGTATAGTTAACTGCATCATTTTCAAAAAGAGCCATTGTGAGAGTGTTGCATTCTGAATGCATCTTACAGCGTATGTAGCAAGTCTTATGCCTTTGTCAAAATCAAAATTATTTATGGCTTTTATAAGACCTATTGTACCGATTGAAATTAAATCTTCATATTCTTTCTGGCATTGATAGTATTTTTTGGCAACGTAAGCCACAAGCCTTAAATTTCTTTCAATAAGTACATTTTTTGCTTCTTCATCGCCATTTTTAAATTTTTTAATTAACTCCTCTTCTTCTTTTTTTGAAAGAGGTTTTGGAAAAGAATTGAGATTGCTTAAGTACCCTATAAAGATAAGAAAGTCAGACATTAAATTAAATAATAAATTAAACATAAAATTCCCCCTTTTATAAATTATGAAAAATAAAATAAAACTTGCAAGTCCCCCTCATTTTCTATTGACTTTTTTATAAATATGGAATATAATATAGAAAAATATGTTTTAGAGGCGAGGTGCAATTCCTCACCGGTGGTTAGCAGTCGGAAAGTTTTCTGACGGTTAGAAAGTCCATGAGCCTTTTTAAAAAGGTTGATTCGGTGAAATTCCGAAACCGACGGTAAAGTCCGGATAAATAGAACAATACTATGTTATTACATACTCTGCATATTTTGCAGAGTTTTTTTAATGGGGGAATTTATATGAAAACGAACACAAAAAAAATGGTAGTAATGGCAATGCTTTCGGCAATATCGGTTATTCTTGTTATGTTAATAAGAGTTCCCTGGATTGGTGCGGGCTTTTTAGAATATGACCCTGCTGATGTACCTATCTTAATTGCAACACTTATTTACGGTCCTTGTGCAGGACTTACAGTAACATTTGTTGTTTCTGTAATTCAGGGGCTTACAGTAAGTTCGGGAAGTGGAATAATAGGAATAATTATGCATATTCTTGCAACGGGTTCTTATGTGTTTTTTACGGGGAATATATATAAAAGAGCAAAAAATATAAAAGGTCTTATAGTTTCCTTGTGCTTTGGTGCATTGGTATCAACCTTGTTTATGCTTCTTTGGAATGTATGGTTTACCCCTTTATTTATGAAGGTTCCTACCGAAGTAGTTGTTAAAATGCTTGCGCCTACTATTATACCTTTTAATCTTATAAAAACGTTTGGTAACGGTGCTCTGGCAGGATTAGTATTTGCTATACTTAAAAAAACTGATATTTTGAATAAAAATTCATAATTTCTATTGACATATAAAAAAAATAGGAATATAATAATAAGGAAATTTTAGAAAAGGATACACTAAAATGAATAGAATTTTTTCAAACAACTTTTATTTTAACTATTTTGCTGCTTACTTTTTTGGTTTTGCGGCTTTCTTTGGTTGTTTTTTTAAAAAATGTATTTATGAGATTGTGTAATTTCTTTTTAATAAATGTTATTTAAAGCAACTCATAAATACATGGGTTGCTTTTTTGATTATATGTTGACATAATTTATCAGGAGGAATAAAAATGGTATTAACAACAAAGACGGATATTAAAACAAGTGATGTCCAGAAATTAAAAGAAGAACTTGAAAATGTAGGACTGGAAATTCAGATAAATTACGGTGCCCACAAAAATGTTATTGCTTTACTCGGAGATGTTTCAGTTATAGATGTTGAACAGTTAACTGCAAAATATCCTTTTGTAGAACAGATTATTAAAATCTCCGAACCATATAAAAAGGCTAACAGAAGATTTAAGCCTGATGATACTGTTATTAAAGTTGCAGGAGAAATGATAGGCGGAGATAAAAAACTTACGGTTATTGCAGGACCTTGTTCGGTTGAAAATAAAGAACAGGTCATTGAAATTGCAAAAGGCGTTAAATCTTATGGCGCAAAATTTTTAAGGGGCGGAGCATATAAACCGAGAACTTCTCCTTATGCCTTTCAGGGAATGGGGCTTGACGGTCTTAAACTTTTAAAACAGGCTAAAGATGAAACCGGACTTCCCATTGTTTCTGAAATAATGTCTGCAAGTCATCTTGACGAATTTGTTGAATTTGTTGATATTTTGCAGGTTGGCGCAAGAAATATGCAAAATTTTGAACTTTTAAAACAACTTGGTAAGATAAATAAACCAATCCTTATAAAAAGAGGATTGTCAAGCACTATTGAGGAACTTCTGATGGCAGCAGAATATGTAATGAGTGAGGGTAATGAAAAAGTTATACTTTGCGAAAGAGGAATAAGAACTTTTGAAACATTTACCCGTAATACTCTTGATTTAAGTGCTATTCCTGCACTTAAAAGGTTGACTCATCTTCCTGTAATTATTGACCCATCTCACGCAACAGGTGTTTCATGGATGGTAGAGCCAATGGCAAAGGCAGCAGTTGCGGCAGGTGCAAACGGACTTATTATTGAAGTTCATAATGATCCTAAAAAAGCACTTTGTGACGGACCTCAGTCTCTTACTATTGACGAGTTTGGAAATCTTATGGGTAAAATTTCAAAGATTGCTGAAATAGAAGGTAAAACTATATGAAAATAAAAAATATAGGAATAGTTGGTTTTGGTTTGATCGGCGGCTCTATGGGGCTTGGTATAAAAAAATATACAAGTCATAATGTTTATGCATTTGATAACAGTGAGGAAACTTTAAATTATATAAGGGAAAACAACCTTTGTGACGGTTGTTTTTTCCCTGATGACGAAATGCTCTCTTGTTGTGATATAGTCTTTATAGGTCTTTATCCAAAAAACACTGTAGAGTTTATCAATTCAAATAAATTAAGATTTAAAAAAGATGCAATTATTTGTGACCTTTGCGGTGTTAAAGATTATATTTCAAAAAATGTTGATAAAAGTATAAGGTTTATCGGAGCACATCCTATGGCAGGAAAGGAAGTAAACGGTGTTTTTAATGCATCGGCAAATCTATTTATAAATGCTTCATTTTTAATTGCACTCGACGATAATACCGACAAAGAAGCAGTAGAGGAAATATCAAACCTTGCAAGAAAAATAGGATTTTCAAAGGTTGTTGAAACTTCAAGTAAAAATCATGATAAAATGATTACCTTCACGTCACAACTTCCTCATATAATGTCAGTAGCGTATGTTATGCAGGATGCGTTTAAAAAGTGTGATGGCTTTTATGCAGGAAGTTTTAAAGATATGGCAAGAGTTGCTAAAATAAATCCTAATCTCTGGAGTGAACTTTTTAAAATAAATAAAGAAGTTTTAACCTCTCAGATTGATGAGTATATTGATGCATTAAATAAAATAAAAAATGCTGTTTTAAGCGAAGGCGATGAACTTTATAATCTGCTTTTGAATTCTAGAAAATTAAAGGAGTGGCAAGATGAAAACTATAAGAATTAATGTATCTTCTGCCTCTTATGATATTAAATTAGGTAAGGATGTAATCTATAATTTACCTTCTTATTTAAAGGAAATTGGTTTTTTTGGTAAACTTATAATAATAACTGATACCAATGTGGAAAAATACCACTTAAATACTTTAGAAGAAATTCTTAAAAAAGATAATATTGAATACAGCGTTGTGATAATTCCTGCAGGTGAAGAATATAAAACTTTAGAAACTGTGAATTACATATATAATGAACTTTGCAAAACGGGTGTCACAAGAAAGGACACTATCCTTGCTTTTGGGGGAGGAGTGACAGGAGATATTTCCGGCTTTGTTTCTGCAACGTATTTAAGAGGAATAAAGTATATACAAGTACCCACTACTCTTCTTTCGCAAGTTGATTCTTCAATCGGAGGTAAAACGGGAGTTGATTTAGAAAGCGGTAAAAATCTTGTCGGTGCTTTCAAACAACCCGAACTGGTTGTAGCGGATACATCACTTCTTTCAACACTTGACGATATTCAAATTTCAAGTGGTATGGCAGAAATTATAAAAGCAGGATTTATTAAAGATAAAGAACTTGTATCAAAACTTTTAAGTTCCAAAAATTTTAATGAAGATTTGGAAGAATTTATTATAAGAGCAATAAATGTAAAAAAAGAAGTAGTAGAAAAAGATGAATTTGAAAAACATGAACGAATGCTTCTTAATTTCGGGCACACATTCGGGCACTCAATAGAAAAATATTATGATTTTAAAGGTATAACTCACGGTCAGGCAGTTGCAATAGGAATGTGTCTTATAACAAAAAATGAAGAAGTTAAGGAAAAACTTGTACATGCTTTAGAAAAATATAATTTAAAAACAACTACTGATATACCAATGGCGACAATTATTGATTTATGCAGAAATGATAAAAAAGCCTTGAAAGATTCTATAAATATAGTTACAGTTGAAGAAATAGGAAGTGGAATAATAAAAAATTATTCTTTTGATAAATTGGGAGAAATATATGGCTGATATAAAACTTTTTAATTCCTCATTAAACGGGGAAGTAACAGTTTGTTCATCAAAAAGTGTGGCTCACAGGGCGATAATTGCAGGTGCTCTCGCTTGTAGAGATATTAAAATTTATAATGTTATATATTCAAAGGATATACTTGCAACAATCGATGCCCTTAAAGTTCTGGGAGCAGATATAACATATGATGGCAGTACGGTTATAATTAAAAAAAGTAATATTTTAAAAAATTCTTCTTTAACTTTTAATGCGAATGAAAGCGGTTCAACTTTAAGATTTTTGATACCTGTTTTTGTTGCACTGGGTAATGAAACAAAGTTTTTGGGTGAAGGCAGATTACCGAAAAGACCTCTTGATGATTATTTTGAGATATTTGATAAAGAGGGAATTTTTTACGAAAGAGGAGAAGATTATCTCCCGCTTAAAACAAAAGGTACTTTTACAGGTGATACTTTTTTTGTAAAAGGCAATGTAAGTTCTCAGTTTATAACAGGACTTATGCTTTCGGCAATTGTAAGGGACAGGGAAATTACAATTAAAATTACAACTCCACTTCAGTCGCGCCCTTATGTTTATATAACTAAAAAAGTTTTAGAAGATTTTGGACATAGCGTTAATATTTCAGATAATACAATCACGGTAAAAAAAGGCAGTAAAGATATTGATGCATATACTGTGGAAAATGACTGGTCACAAGCCGCATTTTTTCTTTCGGGAGGGGTAATGTCGGGCGACGTTACCTTATGTGATATGAACTTATCTTCTGCGCAGGGCGATAAAGAGATAGTAGAAATTTTAAAAAATATGGGCGCAAAAATAGAAATAAATGATGGGAAGATACGAGCAAAAAAATCTGAACTTTATGGTGTCAAAATAGATGTATCGCAAATTCCTGATTTGGTACCGATACTCTCAGTGCTTGGTGCTTATGCTAAAGGGGAAACTTTGATTTATAATGCAGCACGTCTTAAAATCAAAGAATCTGACAGGATTTTATCTTCAAAAAAAATGCTTGAAAGTACGGGAGTATCGGTTGAAACAGGTGAAGATTATATAAAAATTATTGGCAAAGGAACTTTTTTAAACGGTAAAATTGATTCTTTTTCAGACCATAGAATAGTAATGGCATCTGCTATGATAGGTACACAAACTGAAAATCTTATAATAAAAAATTATAAAGCGGTAGAAAAATCATATCCTGAATTTTTTAGCGATTACTTTAAACTCGGAGGTAAGGGAGAGGTAATAAATGAGTAGTATAAATTTGAAAAATCTGTCTATGACAATTTTTGGCGAATCTCACGGCGTACTTGTAGGAGGAGTTGTTACAGGATTTCCTGCAGGACTTAAACTTAACTATGAAAAAATATATGAAGATGTTTTAAGAAGAAAGCCGGGTAATGATATATATTCAACTGCCCGAAAAGAAACTGATGAATTTGAAATAGTATCAGGGGTTTTGGATGGCGTAACAACCGGTGCTCCTCTATGTGTGATTATTAAGAATTCAGATTCCCATTCAACCGACTATTCTTACCTTAAACACACTCCGCGTCCGTCACACAGTGATTACAGTGCATATTTAAAATATAACGGATATAATGACATAAGAGGCGGAGGGCATTTTTCGGGAAGACTTACTGCACCTATGGTAGTTTTGGGAAGTATTGCAAAACAGTATCTGGAAAAAGAAGATATTAAAGTTATCTCTCATATATACAAAGTTAAAGAATATTGTGATAAAAGTTTTATAAATGCAACTGATGAGGAATTTTTAAAAATTATATCAGGAAAAAGAACGATACTTGATATTGAGGACGAAATTTTAGATGAGGTAAAAAAAGCAAAAGAAGACGGCGATTCCCTTGGTGGCTGCATTGAATGTGCAGTTTTAAATATGAAAAAGGGGATAGGCGGTCCGCTCTTTGAAGGATTAGAAGGAAAACTATCACAACTTATCTATGCAATACCGGCAGTTAAAGCAGTTGAATTTGGAGCAGGTGTTGATTTTTTATCCGGTACGGGAAGTTCTCTTAATGACTTGTACGAAATAAAAGATGGCAACGTGCAAACAACCTCTAATAATAACGGAGGTATATTAGGCGGAATATCAAACGGAGAAAATTTAGTTATAAGAGCAACCTTTAAACCGACTCCGTCAATATTTAAAGAACAAAAAACCGTTAATTTAAATTCAATGAGCGAAGAAATGCTTAAAATAAAAGGTCGTCATGACCCGATAGTTGCCCTTCGCGGAATTCCTGCGTTAGAGGGAATTGTTGCTTTTGGAATATTAGATAGCATTTTGTAGGAGAGAAAATATGAACTTAGATGAAATAAGAGTAGAAATAGATAAAGTAGATGCAGAACTAAAAAAACTGTTCTTAAAAAGAATGGAACTTGTTCATAATGTCTATCTTTATAAAAAGGAAAATAATCTTCCCGTTAAAAATGCAAAAAGGGAAGCCGAAATTATTGAAAATAAAACAAAAGATGTTTCCGACTTTAAAGATGAGGTAAAAGAATTTTTTAAAACTTTAATAGATATAAGTTGTAAATATCAGGAACAGGCTTTTAATACAGAAATAAAAATTGATACAGAGTTTACCCATAAAACCAAAGAAGAGTTTTTAAAAGATATAAAAAAAGTATCCTATCAGGGAATTTTAGGTTCTTATGGCAGTGAAATGGCAAAGAAACTTTTTATTGATAAGGAACTTGTAAATAAGAAAACATTTTTAGATGTTTGTAAAAGTGTTAAAACAGGCGAAACTCAGGTGGGAATTTTACCTATTGAAAATTTATCTGCAGGAAGCATAAGTGAAGTTTATGATTTGATTTATGAAAATTCTCTTAATATAGTTATGGCAGACGAACTTTTAATTGAACATTGTCTTCTCGGCACAGGAAGTATAGATGAAATAAAAAAAGTTAAATCTCATCCTCAGGCATTAAGTCAGTGTTCTGAATTTATACTTAAAAATAATTACGAAAAAGAAGAGAGTATAAATACTGCAGTTGCGGCACTTTCCCTGTCACAATCAAGAGATAATTCAGTTGGAGTAATTTGCAACAAAATAAACAGTGAGTATTATAATCTTAATGTTTTAAAAGAAAATATATCAAATATTAAAGGTAATAAAACAAGATTTATAGCAGTAACAAACGATAAGGTCATAATAGATAATCCGAAGAAAATAAGTATGGTTTTTACGTTGCCTCATAAAGTAGGAAGTCTGGCGCGAGTACTCTATGACTTTTCGAATAATTCCTTTAATCTTACAAAAATTGAATCACGTCCCGTTAAATCTAATGAGTGGGAATATGTTTTTTATGTCGATGTAGAGGGAACTTTGTTAGATGATAAAACTAAAGAGCATCTTAAAAAAATAAGTTGCCTTTTTGAAAAACTGCAAATTTTAGGAAATTATTAGGAGTAAATTCAGATGTTAAAATACGCTTTGACAGGAAACCCCTTGGGGCATAGCCTGTCCGCAATAATACATAATGAAATACTTTTATGTAAAAATATAAAAGGAAATTATGAACTTAAACCTACTGACAATCTTGATAAAAGTTTCAGGGAAGAACTTAGCAAAATAAACGGGTTTAATGTAACTATTCCTTATAAAAAAGATATACTTAACTATCTTGATGTAAAATCGGATAAAGTTAAATTATATAATTCCTGTAACACTGTTAAAATTAAAGATGGTAAGGCGGCAGGTTACAATACCGATGTTTACGGAATACTTGATACACTTAAAAAGAATTCGGTGGATGTAAAAGGAAAAAAAGTTCTTATTTCTGGATGTGGCGGAGTGTCATCAATGATGGCGTGTGAAATGGTGCTTTTGGGTGCTGATGTTTATTTAACTGCTCGAAACAGGGAAAAAGCAGAAGAACTCATCTTAGATATTTTTAATAAAACAGGGAAAAAGATTAAGTTTATAAAAAAAGAAGAGGCAAAAGAATTTTATCTGTATATGCAGGGAACACCTGTCGGAATGTACCCGAAGTTAGAAAAGTCTTATCTTCCTCTTAGTAAGTTAAAAAATATATCAGTAGTTTTTGACACTATATATAATCCTTATAAAACACTTGCTGTTCGTGTTTGTGAATATTATGGAAATAAAGGGATTGGCGGGCTTAATATGCTCGTTGAACAGGCAGTAAAAGCGCAGGAGATTTTTAATGGTATAACATTAACAAAACAGGAATTTAACAAAGTGTTAAATAAAGCAAAAGGAAATATCCCTTCGTTTAAAATAGAGAAAAATATTATCCTTATAGGCCCTCCGGGATGCGGAAAATCAGCAATTTCCCGGGAAATATCGTCTTTACTTAATATGGATATTTTTGATGTTGACTTAGAAATTGTAAAAAGAGAGAAGAAATCCATAAATGAAATTTTTGAAAAATATGGCGAAGAGTATTTTCGCAAAGTAGAAAAAGAGATATTTATTGAATCGTTAAGTAAGACAGGTCAGATTATCGCAACGGGTGGAGGACTGCCTTTGTATAATAATCTTGAAACCTTAAACGAAGAGGAAAATACAGTAGTTTATCTGAATGTGGATAAAGATGTGATTTTTGAAAGAATTTCAAAGGATAATTCACGCCCGCTTCTTAAAAACGATAAGAAAAATTCTCTTTTTGAACTGATAAAAAAGCGTCAGCCGATATATGAAAAGAGCGCACATATAAAAATAAATGTCGAAAAAGAACGAAATATAAAAGATACTGTAGTAGAAGTTTTAGAAAAGATATTTTGCAAATAACTTAATAAGCATCCACCGCTATGCAGGTGGATGCTTATTAAGTTATCAGATATTTTTAGCGCAAAATTCTTTTATTGGGCAAATATCGCATTTAGGTTTTCTTGCGGTGCATATTGCTCTTCCGTGAAAAACTAACTGATGGCAAAAATCGGATTTATCTTCATTTGGCACAATCTTTGCTAAATCAAGTTCAACTTTGTAAGGATCGGTTTGTTTTGTAAATCCCATTCGTTTTGCCAGCCTTTTTGCGTGTGTATCAATAACAAGATGAGGGTTTGAAAATGCATCTCCCAAAACAACGCCTGCAGTTTTTCTTCCCACACCTGCAAGTGAAGTTAAAGAATCAAAATCGTTTGGAACTTCTCCGTTAAAATCAGTTACTATTTTTTTTGCACATAAAATTATATTTTTTGCTTTATTTCTGAAAAATCCTGTTGACTTAATATCCTCTGACAGTTCATCGTAATCTGCTTTTGCAAACGACTCAATATCAGGATATTTTTTATATAAAGTTTTAGTAACCTGATTTACTCTCTTATCAGTACATTGAGCCGCAAGAATTGTTGAAATTAAAAGTTCGTGAGGTTTCTTAAATTCTAACGAACAAACTGCATCACTGTACTCTTTGTCAAGTACTTCTTTTATAAGTTTATATCTTTCTTTTTTTGTCATAATATCACCCTCTAAATTATACAAAAAATACGCATTTATGTCAATATTGATAAAAAGGTATTGAAAAAATATATAACATAATGTATAATTATAGTAGAAAAATATGTATTATGTAATATATAATGTAAATTAAAGGAGAATAGAAATGAACTTTACCGAAAAAATTTCAAAAGTCGATTTAGAATTGGCACAAGCCATTGAAAAAGAAGTTGCAAGGCAAAGAGGTAATATTGAACTTATCGCATCAGAAAACTTTGTTTCCGAAGCAGTTTTAGAAGCAGTTGGTTCACCTCTTACAAATAAATATGCAGAAGGTTATCCTGGAAAAAGATATTACGGCGGTTGTGAATGTGTTGATATCGCAGAAGATTTAGCAAGAGAAAGAGCAAAGAAACTTTTTGGTTGCGACCACGTTAACGTTCAGCCTCACTGTGGTGCTGCTGCTAATACTGCAGTATATTTTGCAATGTTAAATCCTGGCGATACAATTCTTGGTATGAACCTTGCTCACGGTGGTCACTTATCCCACGGTAGCCCTGTAAATATAAGTGGTAAATATTATAATGTCATTCCTTACGGAATAGATGATAATACTCACAGAATAGATTATGAAGAAGTAAGAAGACTTGCATTAGAACATAAACCAAAAATGATAGTTTGCGGTGCAAGTGCATATCCAAGAATTATAGATTTTGCAAAGTTCTCAGAAATTGCAAAAGAAGTTGGCGCATATTTAATGGTTGATATTGCTCATATTGCAGGTTTAGTTGTTGCAGGACTTCATCCAAACCCTGTACCTTATGCTGACTTTGTTACAACTACCACTCACAAAACTCTTCGCGGCCCAAGAGGCGGTATGATTATGTGTAAGGAAGAATACGCTAAAGCAATAGATAAAGCAGTATTCCCAGGTCTTCAGGGTGGTCCTTTAATGCATGTTATCGCAGGTAAAGCAGTATGCTTTAAAGAAGCATTGTCTGACGAATTTAAAGAATATCAGACTCAGGTCGTTAAAAATGCAAAAGCACTTGCCGAAGGATTGGTGGCCGAAGGCTTTGATTTAGTATCA
The DNA here is from genome assembly GCA_015068525.1 of Oscillospiraceae bacterium. Classification (NCBI taxonomy): domain Bacteria; kingdom Bacillati; phylum Bacillota; class Clostridia; order Eubacteriales; family Oscillospiraceae; species Oscillospiraceae bacterium. The sequence continues at coordinate 14,603 of SVKJ01000013.1, forward strand.
GGCGGTACGGATAATCACTTAATGTTAGTTGATTTAAGAAACTTTAAAATAACAGGTAAAGAAGCAGAAAAAAGACTTGACGAAGTTAATATCACAGTTAATAAAAATGCTATTCCTAATGACCCTGAAAGTCCATTCGTTACAAGCGGTATAAGAATAGGTACACCTGCTTCAACATCCCGTGGATTTAAAGAAGAAGATATGAAAGTTGTTGCAAAACTTATTGCTTTAACTTTAGGCGAAAACTTTGAAGAAAAGAAAGAAGAAATCAGAGCCGAAGTTAAGAAACTTACAGATAAACATCCATTATATTAAAATAGGGGCTGTTAAAAAACTCCAGACCGCAAAAAGTAGGGAATGACCTGTGTGTCATTATGATGAAAATATCACATTATGATTAGTATATAAGATTGTGTTGTATCAAGGTAAAGATTTTTTGCAAAAATCTTTGAAAATAAACAACTTTTTGCTATGAACAAACTTAGCCACTCGACGTACTTAGTACGCCTTCGGGTGACCCAAAATCGGAGATTTTGGCTAAGTTTGTCCATTCTGAAGCTTTTTTCCTATCCCCTAATGAGGAGATGTTTGAAAAGATTGCTTTTTAAACATCTCCTTTTTAGACTAAATTAATTATGAATTACGCATTGTGAGGAGGGAAGAAAAATTGAAACCATTAGCGGACAGAATCCGTCCAAAATCTATTGACGAGGTTTTTGGTCAGGAGCATTTAATAGGCGAGGGAAAAATTATAAGGAATATAATTGAAACAAAGAAAATTCCAAATATGATTTTTTACGGACCTCCGGGAACAGGGAAAACTACCATAGCCAATATTTTAGCCGATGTTTCAAATAAGAAACTTTATAAACTTAATGCAACCAATGCATCAGTTTCGGATATAAAAGATATTATCGGCGACTTAGGCGGCTTTGATGCTATGGGCGGAGTGCTTCTTTACTTAGACGAAATTCAGAACTTTAATAAAAAGCAACAGCAATCACTTTTATCCTTTATTGAAGATGGAAGTATTACTTTAATTGCATCTACTACTGAAAATCCATACTTTTATGTGTATAATGCAATTCTTTCCCGTTCAAGCGTGTTTGAATTTAAACCCCTCTCTGTTTCAGATATAAAAAAAGCAGTTGACAGGGCTGTTAAAATATTAAACGAAGAAAATAATGTTTCCTTTTCACAAGATGCAATAAACCATATTGCAGAAGTATGCGGAGGAGATGTCCGTTCTGCAATAAATATGGTGGAACTTTTAACATTTTCTAAAAGAGATGAAAGTGAAATCACGCTTTCCGAAGTGGAAGATGCTATATTTAAAAAATCATTAAAATTTGATAAGTCGGACGATAATCATTATGACATTTTAAGTGCCTTCCAAAAATCAATAAGAGGAAGTGACGAAAATGCAGCCCTTCATTATCTTGCCCGTCTTATCGAAGGCGGGGATATTAAATCTGCAATAAGAAGGTTACTTGTTATAGCAAGTGAAGATATAGGACTTGCCTATCCTCAGGCTGCAAGTATAGTAAATTCACTTTGTAATTCTGCCTTGATGTTAGGGCTTCCCGAAGCGCGAATTCCGCTTGCCGAGGCTGTAATTCTTCTTGCCACTTCTCCAAAATCGAATTCGGTTATATGTGCAATAGATGATGCAATTTCCGATATAAAAAATAAAGACTGCGGAGATATCCCTCTTAATCTTAAAGATGCTCACTATCAAGGTGCATCTAAACTTGGTAGAGGTCTTACCTATAAATATCCCCATTCTTTCGAAAATAATTATGTTTCCCAACAGTATCTTCCTGATAATATTAAGAACGCAAAATATTATCAACCGGGAAATAATAAGATGGAAAAGGCAACGGAGGAATATTGGAAGAAGATAAAAGGGGAATGTTAAAATCACCCAGACCGTGCAAATAGATAATAAATAACAAGATATAAAATCACAAAGAATAATTAAATGTGATTTGTTTCAACCAAAAAACAAGGTATAAGAACCTCACAAAATATAACGAAATCAAAGATTTCTATATTTTGGAGAACCTTGTTACTCACAAGTTCGTAATAAATCGCTAAGAGCGATTTATGGAATTTAATTATTTGCACTTTGAATGAAAAAACCACTCGACGTACTTAGTACGCCTTCGGGCTTATGGGAACAAACTAAAAAAAGTTTGTTCCTTTTTTTCGTCCAATCTGAACAATTTTTCCTATCCCCTGAAAAAGGCTGTAAAATAGTTAAACTATTTTAAAGTCTTTGTGTTTACATTGCAATGGTTTTGTGATATAATATGTTGTGGAAAGTTGTTTGTAATGTTTTTATGAGGAATAATGAAAAAAATATGCGAAATAAGGAGTTTTACAGATGATTACAGGTGAACTTAAAAATAAAATAGATGCACTATGGGATATATTCGCATCAGGCGGTCTTGTAAATCCGCTTGATGTTATTGAACAGATTACATATTTAATGTTTATTCATGACCTTGATGCAACAGATAACACAAGAGCCAAAGAATGTGAAATGCTTAGTATTCCCCATAAAAGCATTTTTGAAGGGGAAATTCAGATAGGTGGGCGTAAGGTAGACGGTGAAATGCTGAAATGGTCTAAATTTAAAGACCTTCCTGCTTCGCAGATGTATTCTGTAGTTCAGGAATTTGTATTCCCTTTTATTAAAAATCTTCACGCAGATAAAGACAGTGCATATTCAAAATATATGGATGATGCTATATTTAAGTTGCCAACTCCATTGGTGCTTGATAAGGTAGTTTCAAGCCTTGATAATATCTATGAAATGATGAAAAAGTCGGAAGATGCTGATACCAGAGGCGATGTGTACGAATATCTTCTTAACAAGATTGCACAGTCAGGCTTAAACGGTCAGTTCAGAACCCCAAGACATATTATTAAAATGATGGTTGCTATGATGCAGCCAAAACCGGATGATATTATCTGTGATCCTGCCTGTGGTACAAGTGGATTTTTGGTAGCTGCAGGTGAATATTTAAAAGAAAATCACAGAACAGATATTTTCTATAACAAAGAGAAAAAAGACCATTATATGAACTCTATGTTCTTTGGCTACGATATGGACAGAACTATGCTCCGTATTGGTGCTATGAATATGATGACGCACGGAATTGACAGTCCGTTTATCGAATACCGTGATAGCTTGTCAGACCAGAATGCAGACAGAGAAAAATACTCTCTTATTCTTGCAAATCCACCATTTAAGGGGAGCCTTGATGCAGATATAGTATCTGCAGATTTGCTTAAAATATGTAAGACTAAGAAAACAGAACTTTTATTCTTAGCATTGTTTCTTCGTATGCTTAAAATTGGTGGCAGATGTGCCTGTATCGTTCCCGATGGTGTGCTTTTTGGCTCATCAACTGCACACAAAGCAATCCGTAAGGAGATTATAGAAAATAACCGCCTTGAAGCAGTTGTTTCCATGCCTTCTGGTGTATTTAAACCCTATGCAGGTGTTTCTACTGCTATCCTTGTATTCACAAAAACAGGTCACGGAGGAACTGACAAGGTATGGTTTTATGATATGAAAGCAGACGGATATTCTCTTGATGATAAGAGAACTCCTGTGGCAGAAAATGATATTCCTGATATTATAGAAAGATTTCACAATCTTGACAAAGAAACTGACAGAGCAAAGACAGAACAAAGCTTCTTTGTGGACAAGCAGGATATTGTAAATAACGATTACGACCTCTCTATCAATAAATATAAAGAGACAGAATATGTGCCTGTGGAATATCCTTCAACAGCCGAAATTATGGCAGACCTCCATGAACTTGAAATGGAAATAACCAAAGGCTTGGCAGAATTGGAGGAAATGCTGTGATGGAGAAAGTAAGATTAGGAGATGTATGTACCATTAAGGGTGGATACGCATTTAAAAGTGACCAATTTTCAACCGAAGGTGTTCCTGTGATACGTATCGGGAATATAACCAAAGAAGGCCTTACTATTGATGAAGATGTTTGTTATGATAAAAAATTTTGGAATGAAAATGATAGTTACAGAATAGCGAAAAACGATATTTTGATTGCAATGTCAGGTGCTACTGTTGGCAAATCATGCATTAACAACACCGAGAGGAATTTATTGTTAAATCAACGTGTTGCAGCTATTAACTGCGATAACAATATTAACTTAAAATATATTTTTTATAGTATAGGCTCCGAAAAATTTTCTAAATACATAATGACAAACTCTATTGGTTGTGCTCAACCTAACATCAGTTTAAAACAAATAGCGAATTTTGAGATACCTGCTGTTTGTCTAGAAGAACAAAATAGAATTGCTGACGAATTAGATAAAGTTACAGATGTAATTAACAAGCGCAAACAACAAATTTCAAAATTAGATGAACTTGTCAAAGCACGATTTGTCGAACTGTTTGGAGACCCAGTGGATAACCCAATGGAATGGGCAACAAAGCAATTACAAGAGCTTGTAACAGACGATTGCACAATTTCTTACGGAATTGTGCAAACTGGTGATGACCAAAAAGAAGGCATACCAGTATTACGCCCTGTTGATATTGTGAATCGTATTCCTGTAAGGTCTGAACTCAAAAAGACTACCGAAGAAATATCCAACAAATACAAGCGCACCATTCTCAAAGGGCGTGAAATGCTGATAACAGTTCGAGCAAATATTGCAGATACGTGCATTGTTGGTGAAGAGTTTACTGGTTGTAATGTTGGTAGAGGTATCGTCCCGATTAGAACAAGAGAAGATGAAATGATTTTGGAGTTTTTGAAATACCAAATTGATTCAAAACACCTAAATGACAGTATTAAAGCACTTGCCAAGGGCATTACTCTAATCCAACTAAATATGGAAGATTTGAGAGAGGTAACGCTTATTGTGCCGCCTATTGAAAAGCAAAAATCTTTTGTCGAGTTTGCAAAACAGACCGACAAATCAAAATTGGAAGTACAAAAAAGTCTTGAAAAATTAGAACTTCTAAAAAAAGCACTAATGCAAAAATATTTTGGGTAGGTGAAATATATGAGTGAAAATGAGATGATAGATATTACTAAGGAAGTAGCGAAAGAAATAGCAAAAGATGCGTATAATGATGCTGGAAAGCCAATAGCAAAACCAACAGGAGAATTAATGGGTTTAGTTCCGCGTGCAATTAAAGCAGCTCTGTCACCTTTGGAACAATGGATATTACAAAAAGAATATAATGTTGCAGAGACAAAAAGGTTGCTTGAGAAAAAATTAGAAAACATTTCTCCCGATTTAATTGAATCCCCCGAGCCTTATATTGCAGTACCTACTTTGCAATATATAAGCTACTGCATGGATAACGAAGAACTCAGGGATATGTATGCTAACCTTCTTGCAAACTCTATGAATAAGGTTGTAAAAAATGGTGTTCATCCGGGTTTTGTGGAAATTATAAAACAACTATCTCCTGATGAGGCAAAAATTTTGCGATATTTACATAGTAACCCCCTTGTCCCAGTTATTGGAATTAGGGTTCATAAGAAGCCAAAAGGGACGGTTGTAGTGGAACATTTGTTTACAAATATAACAGAACTTTGTGGCTGCGAAAACATCGGGGATTATCAAAAATATGTTGATAATTTAACTCGTTTGGGATTAGTAAATATACCACAAGATGAGTGCTTGTCGGATAAAAGAAAGTATGAAACTCTAACCAATCATCCATATATACTCAGAAGAAAGAGTGAACTTGAAATATTAGAGAGTGTATCAAAAGTCGATTTTGTAGAGGGACATATAGAATTGACTCATTTAGGAACGAGCTTTTGTTCGATTTGTCTTGAAACTCATAGAACAGTTGTTGGTGATGTTGAGAAAGGAAAACACAAATGACAAACTTTGATTTCTTAAAATCTGATCCGCAATTTGCCACATTTAGCGATGTGGCTATTTCTGCTGAAAAGATATTGAATATTGATGTGGCAGCATCCGTAGTGAACTGCCGCAGAGCGATGGAATTTGCGGTAAAATGGATGTATTCTGTTGATAAGGATTTGGAAATGCCTTATGACACCACCTTGGTAGCACTTATGAGTACCGAGGAATTTCGTGATGTCGTTGGTAGTGACCTGCTATTTCGAATGACCTATATCCGTAAGCGTGGAAACGAAGCGGCACATTCGGGAAATAAAGTTACACTTGAACAAGCAAAGCTGTGCGTAGAAAATCTCTACATATTTATGGACTTTGTGGCTTGTTGTTACTCGGAAAAATATAATGAGATTATAACACCATTTGATAAAGCACTTCTTGAAAAACCAGGTGAAGATGTTCCTGACAAGCAAAAGGAACTTGATTTTGAGAAATTAGTTGCTGAAAATAAGGCATTAAAAGATGAACTTACTGCAAGACGTACCGAACAGCAACAGACTTATGTTCCAAAGCCTCTTGATTTATCTGAATTTAAGACAAGAAAAATATACATAGACACAATGCTACAAGATGCAGGTTGGGTAGAAAATGACACATGGGAGAATGAAGTTGAACTTCCAGGAATGCCGAACAAGTCAGAAGTTGGATATGCTGACTATGTTCTATATGATGACACTCACAAGCCTTTAGCTGTTATTGAAGCAAAGAAAACTTGTGTTGATGTATCAAAAGGCAGACAGCAGGCAAAACTTTATGCAGACATTTTAGAAAAGCAATATGGCAGACGACCTGTAATATTCTTAACTAACGGATTTGAAACAAGGATTGATGATGGTAGATATCCCGAAAGAAAAGTTGCAACCATATATTCAAAACGTGATTTGGAAAAGATGTTCAATCTTCGTAAGACAAGGACAAGCCTTAAAAATGCGATGGTTGATAAAAATATTGCAGGGCGTTATTATCAGGAAGGTGCTATCAAAGCAGTTTGCGATTCATTGGATATTAAAAACCGAAGAAAAGCACTTTTAGTTATGGCAACCGGTTCAGGGAAAACAAGAACTGTTATCGCACTTTGCAAGGTGCTGGCTGAACATAACTGGATTAAAAATATCCTATTCCTTGCCGACAGAAATTCTTTAGTAACACAGGCAAAGCGTGCTTTTGTAAATTTGTATAAAGATTTATCTGTTACAAATTTATGTGAAGAAAAAGATAATTTTTCAGCACGATGTGTATTTTCAACCTATCAGACTATGTACAACTGCATAGATGAAATAAAGGATGATGAGGGCAAACTTTTTACAAGTGGTCATTTTGACTTAGTTATTTGTGATGAAGCACATCGTTCTATTTATAACAAATACAGAGATATATTTAATTATTTTGATGCTCCTTTGGTTGGTCTTACTGCTACACCGAAAGATGAAATTGACAAGAATACCTATGAAATTTTTGAACTTGAAAATGGTGTGCCTACTTATGGATATGAACTTGCTGAAGCGGTAAAAGACGGATATCTGGTTGATTATATTTCCATTGAAACAAAACTTAAATTTTTAGAAGAAGGTATCTCATATAATGAGTTATCCGATGAAGAAAAAGAAGAATATGAAAACAAGTTTACCGATGAGAACGGGGAATTACCTGACCATATTAATAATACGGCGCTTAATGAATGGATATTTAATGAGGACACTATTAAACAGGTGCTTCACACCTTAATGACAGACGGTATAAAGGTAAATTACGGAGAAACTTTAGGCAAAACCATCATATTTGCAAAGAACCACGACCATGCCGAGAAAATATTTGAAGTATTCGGTAAAGAGTATCCTCATTTAGTAGGATATGCAAAGGTTATTGATAACTATATAAAATACGCACAAAGTGCCATTGACGAATTTTCAGAGGGTGACAAGCTGCCAAGAATTGCAATTTCGGTTGATATGCTTGATACCGGTATTGATGTTCCTGAAGTATTAAACCTTGTATTCTTTAAAAAGGTTATGAGCAAGGCAAAATTCTGGCAGATGATAGGAAGGGGAACGCGACTTTGTCCTAATCTTTTAGATGGTGAGGATAAAAAGAAATTCTATATATTTGATTTTTGTAATAACTTTGCTTTCTTTAGAATGCATAAAGGAAAGCCTACAGCAAATCAGCTTGCCCTACAGGGAGCAATATTCAACTTAAAAGCACAAATTGCGTTTAAGCTACAAGACATTGCATATCAAACAAAGGATTTGATTGCTTTCAGAAAATCATTAATTGATGAAATGGTAGCAAAGGTTCAGGAACTCAATAAAGATAATTTTGCAGTTAAACAACACTTAAAATATGTTGAACTTTATGCAAATAAAGAAAATTATAATGCACTTACTTACGAAGATACGCTTATTATGGGTGAAGAACTTGCACCGCTTATCAATCCTGATGAAGATGAGGTAAGTGCAGTTCGTTTTGATGCGCTTATGTACGGAATTGAACTTGCGTATCTTATAGGGAAAAAATATACACGCGCAAGAAAAGATCTGGCTAAAAAAGTTGCCGCTATTGCAAGCGTTGCCAATATTCCTGAAATAGCTGCCAAATCGGAACTTATTGATAAAATCCTCAATACTGATTATGTAGAAAATTCAGGTATTAACGAATTTGAATATATAAGAACATCACTTCGTGATTTGATGAAATATATTCCAATTATTGACAGAACAACATATACAACCCATTTTGTTGATGATATTCTTTCTGTAGAATGGAATGAAGCGGAACTTGAAAGTGATGACCTCAAAAACTACAAAGCGAAAGCGGAATATTATGTAAGAAAACATCAGGATGAAAGCGTGATTGCGAAATTGAAAAGCAATATACCTCTTACAAAAGATGATATTTTGATGCTTGAAAAAATTTTGTGGAATGAGGTCGGTACAAAGGATGAATATACTGCTGAATATGGAGAAAAACCGCTTGGCGAATTTGTCCGTGAAATTGTAGGACTCGATATGAATGCCGCAAAAGAAGCGTTTTCTGAATTTCTTAATAATGCAAATCTTGATTCAAGACAGATTTATTTTGTAAATCAGATTGTAGAATATATTGTTCACAACGGAATGATGAAAGATTTATCTGTTTTACAGGATTCTCCATTTACCGACAGAGGAAGTGTAGTCGAAGTGTTTACCGATTTGTCAGTATGGGCGAGAATACGCAAAGTTATCGAAAGTATCAATATGAATGCAGCAGCTTAAAAATCAAAAAATCCTCTTGCCAAATAAAAAGGCAAAGAGGATTTTTGAAATTATCCTTTAATCTTTGAGAGAATTTGTTTTTCGTTATTTTTTGAAAAGTTACTCAAAGAATATGAGCGTACTCTTTCTTTTATGATATTGGGTATTAAAAAACCATTTGAAGTTAATTTCGCGCAGCGATTTATAATGGTTTTATTTGTACATCCAAGTTTTTTACTTACTTCTATAGGTGTAAATTCGAACATACGACTTTCAATAAGATACGCCAGGAAATCTTTTTCCTTTGTATTAAGATATGACAAACTACCATCCAGTTTGTCATCGGCAGATGCTTTTGACAGTTCGCACACCTTGCCGGAATACAGTTCCATCATACGAAGAAAATAGTTTATCCAGATTTCCGGGTGCGGTGGATTATCTCTGCCGGAATAATAAAGTGCCGGTAACCCCATTTGCAGCGATGAATAGTATTCATCAGAATTATATGCAAAATATTCTTCCAAAGAACCAATTCCGTTAAATCCATAACCATATAAATCAAGTAGATAGCCTGATATCAATCTTGCGGTACGACCGTTACCATCTTCAAAAGGATGTATTGTGACCAATTGATAATGGACAACTGCAGCAATAATAAGTGGGTGATCATCGGTTGTATTTACATATTCTACAAGTTCATCAAGAAGTGTGGGGATTTCTGTGTGTTGAGGAGGTATATATTCAGGTGCACCACTTTCTGAATCATACACTGCAAATAACATTCCTGCCGGCATTGCACCGCGAATACCAATTTTTTCTTTTGATGCTCCCTTTTCAACCATTTCTTGAACTTCCAATATAAGTTCCTTTGAAAAAGGGGTTTTTGTTTTAAGTTTTTCTTCAAGTAGATTAAGGGCAAGAAAATAATTTCTAATCTCTTGCTCAGGTTTTAAAAAATGCTTATGTTTATCTCGTTCCATTACCTCGTATGCTTGCGTCTCGGTTAGAGGATTTCCTTCAATTTTGTTTGAAGCATATGAACTTTTCTTTTTAGAATTTTTCCTGAGCCTGTTTTTTATTAATTGCGGTAATTCGATTGTTCTGATGAAAAAACGATTTTCGTCAATAGTAGATATCTTTTTTAAGATATCATTTGTTATAGAAACCTTTATCATAAAATCATCCTTTTTATTTATTACTAATTATAGTATATCATATTAAAAATAAAACTTCCACTATTTTTTCACTATTTTTACACTATTTTTCGTTTTTAAAATATAGAAATAATTGTTTTTTGCATTGATAATAAATTTATGACATACTTTTAAATTTACCTCTTGTTAATTTTTATAAAAAGTGTTAAAATAATACTAATATATTATTATAATGGATAAGGATGGTCAAAATGAAAGAAAAATTCTATATAACAACCGCCATAGCGTATGCTTCAAGAAAACCGCATATAGGTAACACCTATGAAATTGTGTTGTCCGATGCGATAGCAAGATATAAAAGAATGTTAGGCTATGACGTATATTTTTTGACAGGGACTGACGAGCATGGTCAAAAAATTCAGTTAGAAGCCGAAAAGCAGGGAATTAACCCGCAAAAATATGTTGATAATGTTGCAGATGAAATAAAAACTATCTGGGACTTAATGAACACAACCTATGACCAGTTTATAAGAACAACTAATCCTAAGCATAAAGAAACAGTTCAGAAAATATTTAAAAAACTTTATGAAAAAGGGGATATCTATAAAGGCGAGTATGAAGGTCATTATTGCACACCTTGTGAATCCTTCTTTACAAAAACTCAACTTGTTGACGGTAAATGCCCTGACTGCGGAAGGGAAGTAACCTTAACAAAAGAAGAAGCATATTTCTTTAAAATGAGTAAGTATGCAGATAAACTCATTGAATATATAGAAACTCATCCTGACTTTATTGTGCCTGAATCAAGAAAAAAAGAAATGGTTAATAATTTCTTAAAAGCAGGGCTTCAGGACTTATGCGTTTCACGTACATCATTCTCATGGGGTATTCCTGTTACATTTGACGATGGTCATGTTATATATGTATGGATTGATGCACTTTCAAATTATATAACTGCTTTAGGTTACGACCCTGAAAATCCATCCGAACTATTTAATAAAAACTGGCCTTGCGATGTTCATGTTATAGGTAAAGATATTTTAAGATTTCATACTATATACTGGCCGATTATGTTAATGGCTCTTGACCTTCCTATGCCGAAACAGATTTTCGGTCACCCTTGGTTATTATCAGGGGATGATAAAATGAGTAAATCAAAGGGTAATGTTATGTATGCCGATGATTTAGTTCGTCATTTTGGTGTTGACGGAATAAGATTTTATCTTCTTTCGGAAATGCCTTATGCGCAGGACGGAACAATCAGTTATGATAATATAATTGCAAGATATAATTCCGAACTTGCCAATACTTTGGGAAATCTTGTTAACCGTTCAATTGCAATGGTTAATAAGTATTTCGGCGGAGTAGTTACCAAATCTTCTTATGAAGATGAATTTTCTTGCGATTTAAAAGAATGTGCATTAAAAACTGTAAAAAATGTTACTGACAAAATGAATGAATTTAAAGTAAGTGATGCACTTTCTGAAATATTTAACTTACTAAGAAGAAGTAATAAATATATTGACGAAACAACCCCTTGGGTACTTGCAAAAAATGAAGAAGATAAAGATAAACTTAACGCTTGTCTTTATAACTTAATTGAAACAATAAGAATAAGTGCTGTGCTTCTTTCTTCCTTTATGCCTGAAACCTCAGAAAACATTCTTTCTCAGCTTAATGTAAAAGAATATGACTATGAAAGCATTTTAACATTCGGAGCAATTGAAAACGGTCATAAAGTAAGCGAAGGAACTCCGCTTTTTGCAAGAATTGACGAAGCGAAAAAATTAGAAGAAATAGAAAAAGAAATAGATAAAAATTCAGTAAAACTTCCTGAATTTAAGGAAGAAATTGAGTTTTCAGATTTTGAAAAACTTGATTTGCGAGTTGCTAAAGTATTAAATTGTGAAAAGGTTGAAAAAGCAGATAAACTTCTTAAATTTACTTTAGATGTTGGTGGTGCTACACGTACCATTGTTTCAGGTATTGCAAAATTCTATAAACCTGAGGATTTAATAGGTAAAAACGTTGTTATTATTGCTAACTTAAAGCCTGTTAAATTAAGAGGCATAATGTCAGAAGGAATGATTTTATCAACCGATGATAACGGACAGATTAAAATTGTAGAAATCGATAAATCTGTTAATTCAGGTGCGATAGTATGTTAGAATTTTTTGATTCACATGCTCATTATATGGACGAAAAATTTGACGAAGACCGTGATGAACTTCTTATGTCTTTAAATAAAGAGGGGAATGTGTCCCATATTATGAATATCGGATATGATATTCCTTCTTCGTACAAAGTGGCAGAGTTAGCAGACAAGTTTCCGTTTTGTTACGGTGCAGTAGGTGTGCACCCTCACGATGCAGACTCGGTTAAAATGTCCGATTATGATATTTTAAGAAAACTTTGTGAAAATGAAAAAATAGTTGCAATAGGCGAAACGGGTCTTGACTATTATTATGACAACTCGGAAAGAGAAAGGCAAAAAGAAGAGTTTGCAAATCATCTTGATTTAGCATACGAACTTAAATTGCCTGTCGTAATCCACGAAAGAGAAGCAGTAAAGGATACTCTTGATATAATTTTAGAAAGAGATAATATTGGAGTTTTTCATTGCTTTTCGGGTAGTGTTGAAACTGCAAAAATTATTTTAAATAAAGGATACTATGTTTCTTTTGCAGGACCTGTTACTTTTAAAAATGCAAAGTATGTTAAAGAGGTTGCAAAATATGTTCCGTCTGATCGTTTCTTAATAGAAACCGATTGCCCTTATCTTGCTCCCGTTCCTAAAAGAGGAGAGAGAAACAACTCTTTTAATTTAAAATATATTGTAAAAGAAATTGCAGATTTAAGAGGGGACAACGAGGAAAATATTGCAAAGTTAAGTATGGAAAATGCAAAAAGGTTATTTGGAGTAAAATAATGCTTACAAAAAGACTTGAAACGATAAAAAATCTTGTTAACAATTCAAAAATCACAGTAGATGTGGGAACTGACCATGGTTATGTTCCCATATCTTTAATAACGGAAAAAAGAGCATTAAAAGTTATTGCCTGTGATATAAACAAAGGACCTCTTAATAACGCAAGAGCCAATATACAAAAAGCAGGACTTTTAGAAAAAATTGAACTTCGTTTAGGCGGAGGGCTTGTTCCTTGCGAAACGGGCGAAGCGGATACTGTAATCATTGCAGGAATGGGCGGAATTTTAATAAAGGATATATTGGAAGAAAGTTACATAAAGGCTCAAAGTGCAGAAAAACTTATTCTCCAGCCTATGAATTCCCAGGATATTTTAAGAGAATATCTTATAAATAATAACTTTTCTATTAAAAATGAGCATTTAGCGATAGAGGGAGAAAAAATCTATAACATAATGGAAGTTGTTCCGAAAAAAGAAACAAAAGATTATTTTAAAGAATCTTTTGTAAATTTTGGAAACCCTCAAAATTTTGAAAAAAATGAACAGTTTAAGATATATACAGAAAAAAATATAAAAAGAATAGAACGTGTTTTAACTAATTTGAAAAAAGCGAAAAAATATGATGAAAATGAAGTAGAAAAACTTAAGAACATTTTGGCTGAGTTGGAGGAATATTATGCCTAAACTTAAAGAAATCATTAATATTCTTGAATTAACAGTACCTTCTTATCTTAAAGAAGAATGGGATAATGTCGGGCTTATTATAGGAGATAGGGAAGCAGAAATTAAAAAAATTCTTGTAGCACTTGATTGTACTAAAAGTGTAGTTTTTGAGGCTATAAATAAAAATGCCGACCTTATAATTACCCATCATCCTTTGATTTTTGAAGGTATAAAGAATATTGATTTTAATACATCAATGGGTTATAAAATTAAACAACTTATAAATAACAATATAAACCTTGTATCTTTGCATACTAATTTTGATAAAGTTAATGGCGGAACAAGTGATACCGTTGCAAAAATACTTGGACTTTATGATGCTAAAAATCTTACCGAAGAGGAGTTTTCTTTAGGGAAAATCGGCAGTATAAATCCTATGCCATTAGAAGAATTTTTAAATAAAGTAAAAGATAATCTGAATCTAAAAAATATAAAATATATAGGTAATAACGATAAAATGATAAATAAAGTCGCAGTTGTGTCAGGGGCTGGTGCAGACTTTTTATATGAGGCAAAAAAGATGGGTGCAGATTGCCTTATTACATCAGAGGTTAAGCATCATATAGGAATTGATGCACTTGAAAACGATATCGCAATAATTGATGCGGGGCATTTTGAAACTGAAAATGTTGCAATGAAAACTTTTATTGATTTACTAAAAGACTTACCCGCAGAGGTAATTATGTCAGAAACTTACACGCATTTATTTAACTATCTATAAAAGGAAGAAGAAATGTTAAACGAATTTACTAAACTTAAAAAAGAAATACTTGAAAAAAAATATTCGCACTTAAATGATATTCAAAGACAGGTTGCTTTCACTGTGGGAGGTCCCATTTTAATTCTTGCAGGTGCAGGAAGCGGTAAAACAACCACTATCACAAACCGTATAAGTTATATGATAAAGTATGGGGACAGTTACAACACAGATTATCTTCCGTCTAATCTTACAGAAGAACTTTTGGAAAGATTAAGAACTAAACAGATTGATTTTTATACGGATAATCTTTTATCATATAATCCTGTTGACCCTTACAATATCCTTGCCATAACTTTTACCAATAAAGCGGCGGGAGAAATGAGAGAGAGAATAAAAAATCTTTCTGGAGATATTGCAGATAAAATGTGGATATGTACTTTCCACTCTGCCTGCGTAAAAATTTTAAGGCAGGATATTGATAAACTTGGTTTTGATAAATCTTTTGCAATATATGACTCTATGGACTCGAAAACTCTTATAAAAGACTGTATGGAAGAACTTAATATAGATGAAAAAGTTATTTCCCATAAAGTTTTTATGTCATATATTTCATCTTTTAAAGACAAATATATTTCACCTGCAGAAGTTTCAAAATATGCAGGTTCAGATTATATAGCCTCACAGGTTGAAAAAGTATATAAACTTTATCAGGCAAAGTTAAAGAAATTTAATGCACTTGATTTTGATGATTTATTATATATGACAGTTCATCTTTTAAAAAGCGAAAAAGAAGTTTTAGAAAAATGGCAGAACAGGTTTAAATATATAGTTGTTGATGAATATCAGGATACTTCTAAAATTCAGTATATGTTAATATCACTGCTTGGCGAAAAAAGTAAAAATGTGTGTGTTGTAGGTGATGATGACCAGAGTATATATAAATTCAGAGGTGCAGATATTTCAAATATCTTGTCTTTTGAAAAGCAGTTTGATAATGCGAAAGTTATAAAATTAGAGCAGAATTACCGTTCAACTAAAACTATCTTGGATGGTGCCAATGCTGTAATAGCGAATAATGCAAAGAGAAAAGATAAAAAATTGTGGACCGAAAATTCACAAGGCGAGAAAATAAATCTTCTAAACCCTTCGGATGAAAGGGAAGAAGCATCAAAAATCGGCAAAATTATTGATAAGTATGTTTATAATGGGCATAAGTACAGCGATATAGCAATTCTTTACCGAATGAATGCTCAGTCCCGTGCAATAGAAGAATGTTTTTTAAGAAACGCAATTCCTCACAGAGTTGTTGGCGGTCTTCGTTTCTTTGACCGTAAGGAAATAAAGGACATTATTGCGTATATGAGAGTTGGCTTTAACGGGAAAGATGATATAAGTTTTAAACGAGTAATAAATGAGCCTAAAAGGGGTATAGGCAAAACTGCCATTGACAAACTGACGCAGATTGCAAATGATGAGAATATATCTTTGTTTGAAGTTTGTGAAAAGATTGAAGTTTACGATGAACTTTCAAGGTATCATAAAACTTTAAGGGATTTTGTTAAACTGATATATGATTTCAGAGTTGAACTTTCCGACATAGAAGCGTATGCCAAAATTGTTATAAACGGTTCAGGCTATCTTGATATGTTAAATAAAGAAGACAGTATCGAATCAAGAACAAGAGCAGATAACGTTAAAGAACTTTTAACTATGGTAAAGGAATATAAGGAAAACGAAGAAGACGCTTCAGTTGGCGGATTTTTAGAAAATATGGCACTTTTATCCGATATAGATAATTATGATAATGATGAAGATGCCGTTGTACTTATGAGTATGCATGCTGCAAAAGGTCTTGAGTTCGATGTCGTATTTATAGTAGGCGCGGAAGAGGGGATTTTTCCGTCGAGCCGTTCTTTTGGCTCTTCGGAGGAACTTGAGGAAGAAAGGCGACTTATGTATGTTGCTATTACCCGTGCTAAAAAAGAACTGTATATTACAGTTACAAGCACAAGAACTATTTTTGGTAATACTATGTTTTCAAGACAGTCAAGATTTATAGGAGAAATTCCTCCAAATCTTTTAAACATTGAAAAACCTAAACCTAAAGAAACCTTTAGTTTTGAGTCGAATTATGTACCGTCTTACACGAGAACTATTACAAGTTTTAATAAAACTGAAGTTAAACCTTTTGAAATTTCCTATAAGGAAGGGGACAGAGTTTCTCATCTGAAATTTGGTCAGGGTACAGTTAAAGAGATCTTAAAACTTGGAAGTGACTATAAAGTAACCATTCTTTTTGATTCAGGGGAAGAAAAGAAACTTATGGCAACTTTTGCAAAATTAGAAAAAATATAGGAGTATATTATGACTGAAGAACTTATAAAAAGAATAAATTTTTTATCAATAAAATCCAAAGAAGAGGGACTTTCCGAAGAAGAAAAGAAAGAACAGGAAAATCTTCGCAAAGAGTATATAAGACAGTTTAAACAGGGTATGTTAAATACCCTTGACAACGTCTATATAGTTGATAAAGACGGAAATAAGAAAAAAATTGAAAAGAAAAAATAATTTATTATTAAAAAAATATTGACATAGCCCCGTAATAATTATATAATTATTACGCTATGCAAGTTTAGAAATACTAAACTTTTTGTAATTATGAAAAACGGAAGCGGAGAATTTTATGGATATTGGCAGTAAACTTAAGGAATTAAGAACTAAAAATAATCTTACACAGACAGAACTTGGCAAAAGATGTGATTTAACAAAGGGGTTTATATCACAGATTGAGAGAAATCTTGCCTCTCCGTCTATTGCTACGCTTAACGATATACTAAACAGCTTAGGGAGTAATTTAAAAGTATTTTTTGAAGATTGGGAGTGAAAATATTGTCAAATCATTTAATAGAATTTCAGAATGTATCTAAACAGTTTGATGTTACTGAGGCGCTTAGTGACATAAATTTATATATAGATTCAAATGAGTTTGTTACTTTACTGGGACCTTCAGGGTGTGGTAAATCAACTCTTCTTCGTATTATAGCAGGTTTTGAAGAGCCGACTGAAGGTAAGGTTCTTTTTGAGGGTAAGGATTTAATAAGTATACCTCCGTATAAAAGGCCTGTTAATACTGTTTTTCAAAAATATGCACTTTTTCCGCATATGAATGTGTATGATAATATTGCTTTTGGTCTTAAAATTAAGAATATTGATAAAAAAGAAATAGATAAAAAGGTTATGAAAGTTTTAGAACTTGTCAACCTTAAAAATTATTACGACAGAAGCATTGATTCTTTAAGCGGCGGTCAACAACAAAGAATTGCAATAGCGAGAGCCATAGTAAATGAACCATCAGTTTTGCTTCTTGACGAACCTCTTGCTGCACTCGATTTGAAGTTAAGGCAGGGAATGCAGATAGAACTTAAAAATATGCAAAAGGAACTTGGTATTACTTTCGTATATGTTACTCACGACCAGGAAGAAGCCCTTACTATGTCAGATACCATAGTGGTTATGAGAGAAGGTAAAATTCAGCAGATAGGAAAACCTGTCGATATATATAACGAGCCTGAAAATGCTTTTGTTGCTGATTTCATTGGTGAAAGTAATATAATAGACGGCATAATGAATCAGGACTGTGTTGTTACATTTTTAGGAAGAGTTTTTGAATGTGTTGATAAAGGTTTTGCTATAAACGAAAATGTTGATGTTGTGATAAGGCCTGAAGATATTATTATAGGCGATGAAGGTATTGATACATTAAATGGTGTTGTTGAATCGGTTACATTCAAGGGTGTTCATTATGAAATGATAGTTAATACAGGGGATTACAGATGGACTATCCATAATACTATAATGAAACCTGAAGGAGCAAGAGTAGGCTTAAGTGTTAAGCCGTTTGATATTCATATTATGAAAAAATAAAACGCGGAGGAATGAGAGTTGTTCAAAAAGTTTTTGGTATATCCTCATCTTTTATGGATGTTGATATTTGTACTTGTACCGATAGTTCTGGTACTTATATACAGTTTTCAGATAGCGGGTATTGACGGGGAAATATTTTTTTCTTTAGAAAACTATCAGAAACTTCTTGATACTGACTATTTTAATATATTTTTAAGGTCAGTTTATTTAGCAGTTATAAGTTCAATTATATGTCTGGCACTTGGATATCCGATTGCTATGATACTTGCAGGAAGAGAACGAAGAACGAAAAAAAGCGGTTTGGTTTGGATATTCATTTTACCAATGTGGATGAATATGCTTCTTAGAACATATTCATGGCTTACAATTTTGGAGAAAAACGGCGTTTTAAATAATTTATTGTCGTATCTAAATTTACCTAATGTAAATATTTTATACACATCAGGTGCAGTAGTTTTAGGTATGGTATATAACTTCTTACCATTTATGATACTTCCTATATATTCCGTACTTATAAAAATAGATAACAGCATAATTGAAGCGGCGGAAGACTTGGGTGCAAATTCCTTGACAGTATTTAAAAAAGTAACGTTGCCTCTTAGTATTCCGGGAGTTATATCGGGAATAACTATGGTATTTTTACCTGCTGTTACAACTTTTATAATTTCCAAACTGCTTGGCGGAGGCCATTATATGCTAATAGGTAACCTTATTGAAAATCAGTTTTTGGTTGCAGATAACTGGAACTTTGGTTCTGCAATTTCGATAATTATGATTGTTGTTATTCTTCTTTCAATGGGGATTACAAACTTCTTTGAAAAAGATACCTCTGAATCAAAAAAAGGAGGTAAGATAAAATGAAACGTAAAGGTAAAAAAATAATTGGTGACTTTTTTCAGTCAACATATCTTTTTGTGATTTTTATGTTTTTATACCTACCTGTTGTGGTACTTATGGTTTATTCATTTAATGAGTCCAAGTCCAGAGGTAACTGGGGCGGTTTTTCGTTTAAATGGTATGTTGAACTTTTTAAAGATTCCGCATTGCTTTCAGCATTTTATTATACAGTTGCTGTGGCGATTATATCATCTTTAATTGCATGTGTAATAGGTACTGCCGCATCTTTTGGTATAAATGCTTTTAAGAAAAAATCTTTAAGAGCAATGATTAATACTGTTACCAATATCCCGGTAGTAAGTCCTGATATAGTAACAGGTGTATCTCTTATGATATTGTTTGTGGCTCTTAAAATACCAAGAGGGTTTACGACAATGCTACTTTCACACATTACTTTTAATATCCCATACGTGATATTATCGGTAATGCCAAAAATAGCACAACTTGATAAAAATATATATGAAGCGGCGCTTGATTTAGGGGCGAAACCTTATTTCGCTTTTAGAAAAGTAATTATTCCGCAGATAATGCCGGGAATAATAAATGGATTACTGCTTTCTTTTACAATGTCAATTGATGACTTTATCATTAGTTTCTTCACAACGGGAAACGGTGTTTCAAATCTTTCGATATATGTTTATTCAATGGCAAAGAGGGGACTAAATCCTAAGATAAACGCTCTTTCTACGATTATGTTTATAGTAGTTATAGTGTTACTCTTTATAGTTAATAAACGTTCAAGCAAAGATAAATCAAAAAATGTATTGTTTAGTTAAAAAAATTGATGTATTTTTAATTTTATAAAACTAAGTAAGTTAGAAAGGTGATAGTTAAAGTGAAAAAAGTTTTATTTGTAATTTTAGTATTAAGTATGGTTTTAGGAATTTTTACTGCTTGTCAGCCTGATGACAGGATTCAGCTTAATATTTATAATGTTGGTGATTATATCAACGAAGATGTTATTGATATATTTGAAGAGGAAAATCCTGATATTAAAATAAACTATGAAACATATTATGCAAACGAAGAAATGTATGTTAAGGTTGCAAATAAAAGTTCTGATTATGATGTAATTTTTCCTTCAGATTATATGATAGAGAAAATGAAATCAGAAGGGCTTTTGAATAAAATTAATTTTGAAAACATTCCTAACTATGAAAAAATATCTCCTGAATTCAAAGGTCTTGATTATGACAAAAATGAAGAGTACAGCGTGCCTTATATGTGGGGTACAATGGGTATTTTATACAACAAATCTCTTGTTAAAGAAGATGTTACAAGCTGGAAAATCTTATGGGATGAAAAATATGCTAAAAATATCTTTATGTTAGATACGGAAAGAGATACTTTGGGGATTACACTTAAAATGCTCGGTTATTCTTTAAACAGTGGTAATGAAAAAGAACTAAAGGAAGCAAAGGAAGCACTTATCAAGCAAAAACCTTTAGTACTTGCATACTGCGGAGATGAAGTTAAAGATAAAATGATTAATGCTGAAGCGGCACTTTCAGTTGTCTGGTCAGGAGATGCATACTATTGTATGTCACAAAATGAAGACTTAGCGTATGCTATTCCTTCCGAAGGCTCTAACCTTTGGTTTGATGCCATGGTAATTCCGACAACGTCTAAACATCAGGCTGAAGCCGAAAGATTTATTAACTTTATGTGCCGTCCTGATATTGCTAAAATGAATGTCGATTATATAGAATATTCAACACCTATAGGCGAAGTTAAGGAGCAACTTTCCGATGATGTTAAAAACGATAAAATGAGATATCCTGATATTACTAAAATTAATAATCTTGAAATATTCTCATTTGATAAAGAACTTACAAAGAAATATTCGGAAATCTGGCAGGAAATAAAAATTTCAAATTAATAAATACATGCAATATAAAGGCTGTTATAATTTTATAACAGCCTCTATGTGCAGTATGGGGAGTGTGGCAGATGAATAATGATAAAGATTTGCTGAAACTAATTGAAAATAAATATTCTTCGTTTAGTAAAAGTCATAAAAAAATTGCCGATTACATTTTGAAAAACAGTGATAAAGTTGCATATATGACTGCAGCTAAATTAGGCGAAACAGTTGGAATAAGCGATTCAACTGTTGTTCGTTTTGCTGTGGAAATCGGTTTTGAAGGGTATCCTGAATTTTTAAAACGACTTCGAGAAGTCGTTTCAGGTAAACTTACATCTATACAGAGAATAGAGATAACATCATCAACACTTTCGAAAGAAGATATGCTTGACAATGTAATAAATTCAGATATAGATAAACTTAAAAAAACACTTATAAATATTGATAAAGAAGCGTTTAATAATGCTATTTCGACAATTTTAAAAGCAAAAACAATTTATATTGTCGGCGTACGCAGTTCTGCATCTTTGGCAAGTTTTTTAGGTTTTTATTTTAATCTTATGTTTGATAATGTTAAACTTATTCATACAAACAGTGTCAGCGAAATGTTTGAACAAATATTAAATATTTCAAAAGATGATGTTATAATAGGTATAAGTTTTCCAAGATATTCAAGAAGAACACTTAATGCTTTGCAATATGCAAAAAAGAATGGCAGCAAAATTGTTGCTGTTACCGACAGTAATATGTCGCCTCTTACTCTTGTGGCAGATTATTCTCTTATTGCACGAAGTGATATGGCATCTTTTGCCGATTCCTTAGTTGCACCTTTAAGTCTTATAAATGCAATTATTGTTGCTATTGCTATGAGTAAACCTGAGGAAATATCCAATACATTTACTAAACTTGAAAATATCTGGGATGAATATGAGGTATATGATAAATGATGGCAGATGTTGTTGTTATCGGTGGAGGCCCTGCAGGCTTAATGGCAGCAGGCACAGCCTTCTTATCAGGTAAGAAAACCGTGCTTGTTGAAAAAAATAATATACTGGGGAAAAAACTTCTTATAACCGGAAAAGGCAGATGTAATGTTACTAACGGAGCAGATATTTCCGAGTTCTTTGACTTCGTTGTAAGAAATCCGAGATTTCTATATAGTGCATTTTATAATTTTACGAATACAGATGTAATAGATTTTTTTGAAAACTATGGCATTCCTTTAAAAGAGGAAAGGGGAAAAAGAATTTTTCCTGTTTCCGACCGTTCAAATGATATCCTTTCGGGACTTAAAAAATATACCGAAAGTGTAGATAAAATATTTGTTAAGGCAACAGGGATTGTTGTCAAAGATAATGTTGTAAAAGGTGTAAAATTAGCAGATGGGAAAGTAATAGAGTGTGAAAGTGTTGTTGTTGCAACAGGAGGCCTTTCATATCCTCTTACAGGCAGTACAGGGGATGGTTATAAATTTGCAAAATTAAATGGGCATACTGTTACCAAACTTAAACCTGCACTCGTCCCTCTTATTTTAAATAGCAAGTATCCGAGCCTTTTAGAGGGATTGTCGCTAAAAAATGTAAAAGTAATGCTCAGTGACGAAAACCAAAAAGAACTGTATTCTGATTTTGGAGAAATGGTATTTACAAAAAACGGAGTAAGCGGGCCTGTTATACTTTCTATGTCTTCATTTGTAAATGATAACAGCAAACACAAACTTATAATTGATTTAAAACCTGCTTTGGATTTTGAAAAACTGGAAAAAAGAGTTCTTAGCGATTTTTCTAAATTTACAAATAAGGATTTTTCTAATGCGCTTTCAGAACTGCTGCCTAAGAAAATGATACCTGTTATAGTTGAACTGTCAGGGATTAATCCATCTAAAAAAGTTAACCAGATAACAAAAGAGGAAAGAAAAAATCTTATATCACTTCTTAAAAATTTAACTTTTGAAATTAAATCAAAGGGTAATATCGAAGAAGCAATTGTAACTGACGGCGGAATAAATGTTAAAGAAATCAATCCTAAGACAATGGAATCCAAACTTGTAAAAGGGCTTTTTTTTGCAGGTGAAATCATAGATGTTCACGCATATACAGGCGGCTTTAATCTTCAGATTGCTTTTTCTACAGGTTATACCGCTGGAATAAATTGTTAGATATAACGTAAGGAGAAAAATACTATGAAAACTTATAAAATCGCAATAGACGGACCTGCAGGAGTAGGAAAAAGTTCTACAGCAAAAATTGTTGCAAAAAAATTATCCTTTATATATGTTGATACAGGCGCAATGTACCGCGCTGTCGGTGTGTATTGTATTAAAAATAATCTTCAGCCGGAAGATGTTGTGCCACACCTTGATAACATAAATATAGAAATAAAATACGAGGATGAAACACAAAAAGTTTACTTAAATGGCGAAGATGTAACAAAGGAAATAAGAACTCCCGAAGGTTCAATCTATGCATCTAAAGTTGCAGTAATAAAAGAAGTAAGAGTTAAACTTGTCAGTATGCAACAGAAAATGGGCGAAACTACAAATGTTGTTATGGACGGAAGAGATATAGGTAACCGTGTTTTCCCTGATGCTGATATAAAAATATTCTTAACTGCATCTTGCGAAGAAAGAGCAAAAAGAAGATATGAAGAACTTAACAAAACAGTTCCGTATGATGAAATACTTGAAGATATAAAATTCCGTGACCATAACGATTCTACAAGGGAAATTGACCCTTTAAGGCCTGCTTCTGATGCAGTGCTTATAGATAACAGCGACCTGACATTAGAAGAAACGGTTGATAAGATATATAATTTGTGCATAAAAAAGGTTGGGGTTTAAATGAGTTTTTATAAGATTGTAAGAAATATTCTTATAGTAATTGTAAAAATACTTTTCCGTATTGAGTATGTTGGGGTTAATAATATTCCCGAAGAAAATGGTTACATATTTTGTGCTAATCATATATGTTTTATGGATCCATTGCTTATTGCGTGTAATAAAAAAAAGGAATTTCATTTTATTGCAAAGGAAGAACTTATAAAAGTTCCTGTTTTAGGATGGCTTTTAAAAAAGTTGAATGTTATCCCGGTAAAAAGAGGAACAGGGGATATAGGTGCCATGAAAAAAGGCATTGAGGTTTTAAAAAACGGGAATTCTTTAATTATATTTCCTGAGGGTACACGTTCTAAAACAGGTAAAATGGGTGAGGCAAAACATGGTATGGCACTTCTTGTAAAGAAAACAGGTTGTGGTGTTATGCCTTGTGCAGTTATTGGTAAACCTCATTTGTTTAAAAAAACAAAACTTGTTTACGGAGATCCTATCCCGGCAGGTTTCTTTGAAGGGGAAAAAGACCTGACTATTATAACAAACTATATAGTAGATAAGATACAAAATCTTATAGATAATAATTAATTAAAATATTTTTTAAAAAAGTGTTGACAAAAAGGAATAATAGTGATATTATAGAAAAGCTGTTGCGAAACGCGAGTAAATACTTTAAAAAATTTTTAAAAAAATTAAAAAAAGGTATTGACAAAATGAAAGTATGCTGATATACTGTAATAGTTGCGTCACGAAACTTGAAAGTATTTTTTAAAAAGTTAAAAAAAGTGCTTGACAAGAAAGAGTAACAGTGATACAATAAAATTCCCTCGCGATAAAAAGCGAGGACGGTCTTTGAAAATTAAACAATATGATGGTCCTTGAAATTTTTTAAATGAGTTTAAAGAAAACCAAGGTAATAATGGAAAATGCAAGCGAGAAGCTAGCAAACTAAGTCAGAATTTATTAGAACGATTAATAAATATTTTTATTAAGAGTTTGATCCTGGCTCAGGACGAACGCTGGCGGCGTGCCTAACACATGCAAGTCGAGCGAGAAGCTTATGA
>SVKJ01000014.1 GCA_015068525.1 Oscillospiraceae bacterium
TTATGTTCTCTTCTTTTATATACTTTGCAAGTTCCTGGGCGGCCTTTGAAACAATAATATCTTCCTTATATATTTCCCTGTAAACATATACATTTAAGAATCTGTCCACTCTGTAAAAGTAAGCAGCGAACATATCAAGCCCATAGTCGAATGATGCATAAAAATCATAATCTTTGCTAAAATCAATTTCCATATCAGGAACCGTATGAAGATTATATGAAAACTCGTTAAAGTAGCCTCCTTTGGAAAGTCCCCATTCTCCCTCGCCTACAATCTTATAACTGTTATAATCATTCTTCTTTAAATCTTCAAACATTTTCCTGTCTTCCTCTGAGAGAAATTCATTGTGGTAATAGTTTCTTGTAATGGCAAGGATATTTTTATCCTTTTTATCAAAAAACCTCTTTT
This sequence comes from Oscillospiraceae bacterium, assembly GCA_015068525.1. Taxonomy (NCBI): domain Bacteria; kingdom Bacillati; phylum Bacillota; class Clostridia; order Eubacteriales; family Oscillospiraceae; species Oscillospiraceae bacterium. Next base: position 409 of record SVKJ01000014.1, read on the forward strand.
TTATCCACATCTCGCTCCAGGGATTTAAAGTAAGAGTAATCTGGGGAAACAAACTTTCATCATTAATTCCTCTTATTGAAAAATCAAGTTTGTTAAATTCTTCTTCGTTAGCTACCTGATATGCTTCCTCAATCCATACCCAACACAAGTATCCATGGCTTACTGTAATCGAGGTTATGGAATCAGGATTGTCAAATCCTCTGAAAAGAATTTTCTGACCTGTTTCCTTAACAGTTATCTCAAGAGGTGAAATCTTAAAATCAAAAAGATGGGAAACCTTTAATCTTTCGCAGGCTTTTTTAAGTTCTGAAAACTGACTGTCTTTTAAACTGTTGTAAAACTGTCTTACACATAAAAGATTTGCATTTTTATGTTTTAAAAGATGATATATGTACCAAAGTGCTGCAGTAGTTGACTTTTTAGAACCTCTGCCACCTTTTACAACACGGTATCGCCCTTTAAAATCCCAGAATTCCTTATAATTTTTACCCACAGTTTTTTTTAAATCAACAACTGTTTTCTCAATCTTCAACATCCCCTTTTATTATTACTGTCGGGACTGTTGTTTCTTCTTTTTTTCCTTTTTGTGTTGTAATATTAAGTATTTCTTTTGCTGCACTGATTTTAACCTTTAAGTCTTCGGCGCCGTAAATTATTTCACTTAAAGCCTTCAGTGCGTCTTCAGTGTACTTTTCGTACTTTGCTTCTTTTTTCATGCCTTATTCCCTCCCTTGATCATCAGAGAATTATCCGGATATCTTCCCGATGACTAATTATATTATAAACTATTTTTTTATTTATTTTTGTCAACTTCCGTTTTTTAAAAAGCACTACAGCCCCAAGCCTTTCTAAAAAAATTTTTAGTAATTTTCGGATTTTTTTGGAAAACCGCCTTTTGCAAAAAAACAACGCTCCACCATAAAAGGGACAGTCCCCAATACGGTGAAAAATCCACCATAAAAGGGACTGCCCCTTTTATGGTGGATTTTTAACTTTTATATTTAAATATTATTACGCCTGCTATCATTAAACCTATTCCGATATACTTGGTTAAGGTAAACGGAACTTTTTCAGAGCCAAAAAGTCCAAACGCGTCAATAATTGCTGCAACTAAAAGTTGTGCAATTAAAATTACCGAAATCGCAACAGTCGGACTTAAATTTTTTATAGCAAGCATAACCGTAAGAGTTATAACAAACCCTATAATTCCCCCAAACAAATAAAGTTTATTAACCTCGCCTACCTTAGTTATATCCCCTTTCCCAAAAATAAGCATCACAATAAGTGCAATTAAAAAAGCAGAGCCTTGTACAATAGTATTAGACTCAAAAAGTCCTATTTTTTCGCTCAGCCTTGTATTAAAAACACCCTGAACGCTCATGGCTGCACCTGCTAATGCCGCAAATATAAAACCTAACATAAAAAACACCTCATTTATATTTTTAAATAAATGAGGTGTTTTTATTCAATTCAATGTATAAAGCACTATTGCAAAAAAATGCATAAGGCTTCCTAACACAGTGAAAATATGAAATATTGCGTGAATTCCCGGTTTCTTTGCACCAACAAGATACAAAACTGCACCAATTGTGTAAAGAATTCCACCTATAAGTATTAAGATAAACTCACCCTTTTCAAATATAAACGGTATCTTATTTGCTACCAAAATTATGCACCAGCCCATAAGAAGATAACATATAATTGAAAAAAGGGTGTATTTTTTTAAATCAATGGAATTAAATACTATTCCAAGTATTGCAGCGGCCCATACAACAGCGAAAATTGTCCAGCCAAGCACCGGACTATACTCTCTAACGCTTACTAAAGCAACGGGCGTATATGTTCCCGCAATCAACATAAAAATTGTGCAATGGTCTAAAATCTGCATAACTTTTTTTGCCGTAAGACGAGGACTTAAAAGATGATAAATTGACGATATTGTATACATTAAAGTCATTGACGCACCAAAAATCGCACCACCCACAACACCATAAACCGAATGGTTTATTGCTGCCGTTACAATGCATAAAACGGTTGCAACAATACCAAGCGCTCCGCCTACCATATGAGTTACTGAATTAAATATTTCGTCTTTTTTTGTATAAGAAGGAAGTTTTCTGTCTTTTAATTTTGTTCTTTTCATATCTATACCTACTTTTCAAATCCTACAAGAAGTCCGCCCTCTTCAGCATAGAAACTGCAAAGGACACCTGTTTTTTGAATTTTTACTTTTGCACTTAAAAATAATTCGGAGATTTTTTTCTTTACCATATTTGCCGCTTCTTCGTTAAAACAATGTGAAATTATCACTTTCTTTCCCATATATCCTTCATCAATCATTGCTTTAATCAAACTTGATATTGCCTTCTTTTCTCCCCTTGATTTTACAAGTGGTTCTAAAGTTCCCTCATCACTTGCTTTGCCGATTAAACGAATTCCTAAAATATTTGCAATCGCTGAAACAGTATGGCTTACTCTTCCGTTATTTGCAAGATTTTTTAAGGATTCAAGCATAAAACAAAGCCCTGTTGACTTCTTATATTCAGTTATTTCATTCTTTATTTCGTCAAACGACTTACCCTCTTTATGTAACTCTGCAATTTTTTCAACCATGAGAGTCATTTCAGGACCTGCCGACAAAGAATCAATAACGTAAACTTTACTATCAGGATTTTGTTCCATATACATATTCGCCGCAACAGATGCAGAATTAAAACTTCCCGAAAGCCCGCTTGTTATTGTAACAGCAAATATTTCATCTGCTCCCGAAAAAGCCTCAAGCCAGTCTGCACTCGATGGGCAGGAAGACCCTGACTTATCTTTATAATCTTTTAAAAATGTAACCATTTCATAAACATCGGCATCGCAAAGGTCACAAAACTCTTTGTCACCTGCAATTATTTTTAAAGGTACACTATTAAATTCTACGCCCTCAACATTAAAAATATCACATGACGAATCTGAAACTATTTTAAACATATCCTTACCTCTATTCTTTACTTTCTATACTTGAATAAAATTCGCTTAAATTACTTATTATCTTTGAAAATACTTTATAAAAAATATCCAGTTCCTCATCTGAACAGCCTTCAGCACAGGTTTCGCTGATAAAGGTTATAATTTTTACCATTTCGTTATATACGTCCATCCCCTCTGCCGTCATAAAATATTTTGCCCTGTATTTCTTATCCTTATCCTCATTATACATTTCAACAAGTTTTTTCTTCTTAAGAAAATTAAGATTTTTAGATATCCACGCCTTATCCTCTTTACACAGCCAACAAAGTTCTGATGCAGTAAGACCATCTAAATTTTTCCCTAAATAAAAAAGTACATTAAGATTTGCAGCCTTCAGATCAAGATTGTTCATTTCATGAATCTTTATCTTCATTATATATTTGTAAGCAAGATTTATCTTAGTTGTAAACTCCTCATATCTTTCTAACATATTTTACCTCCGCAAAACATTTGTTGACGCATCAACAAATTTATTTTACCACTATTTTGTTGATATGTCAACAAAAAAATATGGACGCAAAAGGGACAGACCCCAAAACGTCCATGTCAACAAAAAAATATGGACGCAAAAGGGACAGACCCCAAAACGTCCATATTTAATGAATAATGAATGATGAATAATGAATAATTGCGGTAAAAGAACATAGTTGTATTAATTCACAATAAAACGCAAAACGCCGTATGGCATGTTTTGCGTCCTTAACGTTTGCCTTTTAATGCAAACCTTTACATCTCCTTTATTAATTTAAGTGGCTCGATGCCGCTTAAATTAATTGGAGATAGGAAAAATTGTTCAGATTGAATGAAAATGGTCTCGTCGGCGTACGTTGTACGGTAGAGAGCATTTTCATTCAAAGTGCAAAGCATTTAATTTCATAAATTGCTTTAGCAATTTATACCTTATAAAAAAAGAGAATGCTTTTGCATTCTCCTAAAAATTTGCTTTGCACGTTCTGGACAACTTTTTACATTTCCTTAGCGCGTTTGTAGCATTCATTCATCGCACTAAGTATTGCTCCCCTGAAATTGTTATCCTCAAGTTCTTTAACCGCACGAATTGTTGTACCGTTAGGCGAACACACCATATCCTTTAATTTAGCAGGATGAATACCCGTATCCAAAACCATTTTTGCAGAACCCAAAACTGCTTGTGCCGCCATTTTCAACGCACTTTCTCTGTCAAGTCCGTTATATACTCCGCCATCTGCCAAAGTTTCTATAAGCATATAGATATATGCAGGAGAACTACTTGCGACAGCGATGGTGGCGTCAATAAGTTCTTCTTTTATAACCTGAACTTTTCCCGATTTTTCAAAAAGGCTCTTTACAAAATCAAATTCTTCATCTTCCACATTTTCGCCTTTTGCCATAACAGTCATACCCTCAGAAACCATAAGAGGTGTATTAGGCATTGTTCTTATAATTTTATTACTGCCTTTAAGGTAAGAAGAAACTCTCTTAATAGTTATACCTGGTGCAACAGTTACGATTACTTTATTTTCAATTTCCCCCATCTTAGATAAAACATCATCATAAAACTGAGGTTTTACGGTAAGGAAAATGATATCGCTCATCAAGGCATCTTTTAATTCTTTACACGCTAAAAATCCATCGGCTTCAAATTTTTTTAAAACATCGCAACTTATATCATATACCGATATATCATCTTTATTTAAAAAGCCATCTTTAGTTATCCCGCCAATTATTGCCGATGCAATATTTCCTGCACCGATAAATGAAATTTTCATAAAAACCTCTCCTTTTTAAAAAAAGTCTATCCTATGATAGACTCTTTTTTATAATATCACTATTATGATAATTTTTCAATAAATATTTTTAATCTTTTTATACCTTCATTTATGTTATCCATACTTGTAGCATAAGACCATCTTACATAATTCGGGGCACCAAAACCCGTACCCGGTACAAGTGCAAGTTTAACTTCACAAAGCAGTAATTCACATAATGTATCAACATCTGAAATTACAGTATCTTTATATTTTTTACTAAATAATCCGGATACGTTCATCATTACATAAAACGCTCCGTCAGGCTTAATAGAAGATACACCTTCAATCCCGTTTATTAATTCTACAAGATGATTTCTTCTTTCAAAAAACGCATTTTTCATTATCTTGATTTCGTCTTTCGGACCATTTAAGGCAGCAGTTGCAGCAACCTGAGCAATAGAGTTCGGATTAGAGGTTGCATGACTTTGAATGTTTGCCATCGCTTTTGCAATTTTAGAATTTGATGCAGTGTAACCTATTCTCCAACCGGTCATAGCATAGGTTTTTGAAACACCGTTAACAATTATTGTCAAATCCTTAATTTCATCACCAAATGAAGCAATACTTACAAAACTTTCCTTGCCGTCATATACAAGTGCTTCATAGATTTCGTCAGAAATAACATATATATTATTTTTCACACAAAATTCTGCAATTTCTTTTAATTCGCTCTTAGTATATAACATACCTGTAGGGTTAGACGGATTATTTAGAACAAGTGCTTTAGTTTTTTTAGTTACAACATTTTCAAGGTCAGAAACTTTAAACTTAAAGTTATTTTCTTCACAAGTTTCTAAAAATACAGGTGTTCCATCTGCAATTTTAACCATTTCAGGATAACTTACCCAGAATGGTGCAGGGATAACAACCTCGTCACCGGGATTTAAAATTGCCATAAACGCATTAACAAGCGAATGTTTTGCGCCGTTTGAAACTACAATATCAGAAATTTCATAATCAAGTGAATTTTCATCCTTTAATTTCTTAACAATTGCTTTTTTAAGTTCTATTGTTCCGGAAGCAGGGGTATATTTAGTAAATCCATCGTTAATCGCATTGATTGCCGCTTCCTTTATGTGCTTTGGTGTGTCAAAATCAGGTTCTCCCGCACCGAAACCAACAACATCTATTCCCTCTTTTTTCATCTCTTTGAATTTAGAGTCAATAGCCAGTGTAGGCGATGGGGAAATTCCCATTGATTTATTACTTATGGTTAAACCCATTACAATTCCTCCATGAATAAATATTATCAACATATTTCATTTTAACACACTTTTGTGCCATTTTCAAGTAAATTTTTGAAATTTTTAAATTATGAAATTTCAAAAGCGTCTTTTATATGATTTATCTTAAATTTTGAAAGATACACTTCAATAACATCAAAACGTACCTTTTTATCATAAAGATGTTTCATATTTATATAACACCTTGTTGCAAAAATTATGCTCTTCTTTTTATAATATGTAACAGCTTCCTTTGCCTCGCCGTAACTTAAATCTTTTCTCGTTTTAACCTCTACTATTGCAATTTCATCATCTTTTGATGCAATAATATCAATTTCTCCGCCTTTTACAAAAAAATTTCTTTCTAAAATTTTATAGCCTTTTAATCTAAGGTAAAGTTCTGCTATATTTTCTCCAAGATTTCCTTTTTGTCTTTTGTTCATATATTTTTTAAAAAAGTCCTTCTGTGAATTTCACACGAACCATACTTTCTTATATTTTCAATATGTTCTTTTGTTCCGTAGCCTTTATGCTTTTTAAAACCGTACTGAGGGTATAATTCATCCATTTTTATAATAAATCTGTCCCTCGTAACTTTTGCGATTATAGATGCCGCTGCTATATTATATGATTTGGAATCTCCCTTTATGATAGTTTTATTATTTTGTTTAATGCCCCTGTTCTGATTTCCGTCAATAAGAGCTAAATCGGGAACAACTTTAAGTCCCAAAATTGCCATATCCATTGCTTTCATAGTTGCATTTAAAATATTTATTTCGTCAATTTCTTTTTCCGAAACTGACGCAACCGACCAGTCAAGTGCATTTTCTAAAATAATATCATAAAGTGCTTCTCTCTTTTTTTCAGTTAACTTCTTAGAGTCATTAACTTCAGGAATTATAAAATCTTCCTTCATAATAATTGCACAGGCATAAACGGGGCCTGCAAGAGGACCTCTGCCCGCTTCATCAACCCCGCAAATTATATTATAACCTTCTTTTTTAAATTCCTTATCAAATTCAAATAAACTCATAACTTTGGCATCTCCAAACTTATTTTTCCAAGTTTTAACCCTCGAAACTCGTCTAAAATTGTGTTGGCGCATCTTGTTAAATCTATTTCCCCGCCTTTTATAACAAAGCCTCTTTTTCTTCCTATCTCTTCCATAAGTTCATAAGTATCTTTATCCTCATTAAAATCAACATTATATCTTAATTTTAAATTTTCGGGATAATTGTTTTTTAAAAAATCAAGAAGATAAAAAGCAAGTTCTTCCACATCTAAAATCTCATCTTTTATCGAGCCGACAAACGCAAGTTTTTTTGCAGTTTCCTCATCATCAAACTTATGCCATAAAATTCCCGGAGTATCTAAAAGTTCATAGCCTTCTTTAATTCTTACCCACTGTTTCCCTTTTGTTATACCCGGCCTGTCTCCTGTTTTCGCGCCTGCTCTTTTTGTAATTTTATTTATAAAAGAAGATTTTCCCACATTAGGAATACCGACTACCATCATTTTTATAACAAGGTTAAGATTTTTTTCTTTAAATTTATCTATTTTTTCTTTTAAAACCTGATTGATACCCTCATAAACATCATTAAAGCCTTTGCCGTCTAAAGAATTAACTTTTACAACTTTAATGCCGTTATTTTTATAATAGTTTATCCAGTCGCTTGTAACTTTATCGTCTGCCATATCTGACTTATTAAACACAATAAGACGAGGTTTGTTTTTAACAATCTCGTCTATAAGCGGATTTTTAGATGCAAGAGGAATTCTTGCATCTACAAGTTCAATAACTATATCCACAAGTTTTAAGTTATCTTTAATTAAGCCTTCGGTCTTTTTCATATGACCGGGGAACCAGTTTATATTCATTTAACCACTCCGAATTTATCAAATGGAAGAAGACGGAACACCGCTTTTCCCACTACCTGTTCATTTCTTAAAATACCAACTGTTCTGTCCCTGCTGTCCTTACTCCATTCTCTGTTATCGCCCATTACAAAAACGCATCCTTCGGGAACTGTAACAGGCATATCCATAGACTGAGTATAAGTTTTTACAGTATCAGAAATATAATCTTCTTCTAAAAGTTTACCGTCAATATAAACTTTACCATCTCTTAAATCAATAGTCTGCCCGCCTGTTGCTATAACTCTTTTAATATATAAAACACGGTTAAACATAGTTTTACCCTTAACCGTTCCCTCTTTTAAATAAGGGTCAACAACAACAATATCAGAATAACGAGGTTCATACATAAAGCGTACTGCAATAAGTCTGTCTTTATCTTTTAGAGTCGGATCCATCGAAGAACCCGAAACGGTTACCTGAACGAAAACAAATATATGAAGCAAAAGAACAATAGCAATAGCAGAGGCTATTGATACAACCCAGTCAAAAATTTCTTTTACTAAACTTTTTTTCTTTTTTGGTTCCTTATCTAAGATTTCAACAACCTCGCCGTTTTCATTCTCTTCGGTTATTGAATCTATTTCAATTTTCATAACATCTTCGTTATTCTCTTCATTGTTTGGAAGATTTTCTAAATTATCGCTCATATTATTTACCTCCTGAAATATGTCTGCTGGTATAGTCACATCAATGCAATTGCCGTATGGCATAATTGCATTTCCTTCATTCCTCATTCCTAAATCCTAATTCCTAATTAGAAATGTTTTCATTTTTTGTGATCCGTGCAACTTTTTACATCCACTAAGAAAAACAGGCTTAAAAACATCCTGCATTATGATGCAAGTGCTTTCAAGCCCCTTTAATTTATTATTAGATTCTTTCTTTAACTTTTGCTGCTTTACCAACTCTGTCTCTAAGATAATAAAGTTTAGCTCTTCTAACTTTACCTTTTCTAATAACTTCGATTTTACCTATATTAGGTGAGTTAACAGGGAATGTTCTTTCAACACCAACACCGTAAGAAACTCTTCTAACTGTAAATGTTTCAGCAATTCCGCCGTTTTTCTTTCTGATAATAGTGCCTTCGAAAGCCTGAAGTCTTTCTCTGTTTCCTTCTCTAACTTTTACGAAAACTCTAACAGTATCACCAATATTTAGTTCAGGCAAATCTGTTCTAATAAGATCAGCAGTAATAGATTTAATAATATCCATTGCTTTATCCTCCCTTCTTGCCTGGGAATTCATAAATAGCCCTTTTAACTACCAGAGGAACACCCTAATTCAGTTTAATAGTATATCATACCTTTTTGTCTTTTGCAAGACTTTTTTTAATATTTTCAAAGATTTCTTTTTCTTTTTTGGAAAAATTATCTTCATTTATCAAATCGGGCCTTTTTAAATATGTAGCCTCAATTGATTTTGTAAGTCTAAATTCCTCAATATTTTTATGATGCCCCGAAAGTAATACATCGGGAACTTTTAACCCCATAAATTCTTCAGGCCTTGTATACTGAGGATACTCCAAAAGATTGTTTTCAAAAGATTCTTCTTTTGTTGAGTTGTCATTTCCCAAAACTCCCGGAAGCAGTCTTAAAATACTGTCGCAAACAGGCATAACTGCAAGTTCGCCTCCCGTTAAGATAAAATCGCCAAGTGATATTTCTTCGGGTTTTAACAGTTCATTGACTCTCTGGTCGATTCCCTCATAATGCCCGCATAAAAATATCAGATGTTCTTCTTTTGAAAGTTCTTTTGCCATATTCTGATTAAAGGTTTTGCCATGAGGAGTAAGATATATAAAACGCGACTTTTCGCTTTTAACCGACTGGTATGCACGATATACAGGCTCCGCCTGCATAATCATTCCATCTCCCCCGCCATACGGGTAATCGTCAACCCGCCTGTGCTTATCTAATGTAAAATCCCTTATATCAATTAAATTAAGTTCATATAAGTTATTCCTTAATGCACGGCCTGTAACCGATTCTCCTAAAACGCCTTTAATCATATCGGGAAAAAGAGTCAATATATCAATTCTCATATCTCATCTAACCCGTCTATAATATGAACAGTCATTTTATTATTTTGGGTATCAATACTTAGTATAACGTCCTTTATAGCAGGAAGATACATACTTTTTTTATTTTCCCTTTTAACTTCGTAAACATCGTTGGAACCTGTACGGAAAACATCTTTTATAGTTCCGAGATACTCCCCGCTGTCAGTTATAACTTCCATACCCAAAATATCTTTAATATAAAATTCTCCATCTTCTAAAGACGGTAAATCTTCTTCATAAATTTCTGCATCAAAGTTCTTTAACTTTTCTGCCATTTCAATGGTGTCTATACCATCAAAGGTTATAAAAACCATATTCTTAAAGAATTTTACCTTATTTATATCATATTTTTTTTCGTTTACTATTAAATAGGAAAATTCACTGAATGCATCAAGTTCGTCAATATAAGGGTAGATTTTAACCTCGCCCCTTAAACCTCTTGTATTGACAACTTTACCGACTGAAATTTTACTCATATTATATCAACTATAATCCTTTTATCAGTTTTTGCACCGGCTGCTTTCATTAAGGTTCTTATTGCCTGAGCATTTTTACCCTGTTTGCCGATGATTTTACCCATGTCTTTTTCATCAACATGAAGTGTGTAATAAATAGTTCTTTCTTCTTCTTTTTCGGTAATCTCGATATTCTCAGGATTATCAACTAAAGAAGATGCAAGAAAGTTTAGTAAATCTTTCATAAAGTTCACCTTAGATTATGTTATTCTTTTTAAGTAAATCTCTTACTGTATCAGTAGGCTGAGCACCGTTAGCAATCCATTTTTTTGCTTTTTCTGCATCAACTTTGAATTCCTTTTCTTTAGTTAAAGGATTGTATGTGCCGATTTCTTCTATAAATCTACCATCTCTTGGTGATCTTGAATCTGCTACAACTACTCTGTAAAAAGGTGTCTTTTTAGCACCCATTCTTTTTAATCTGATTTTAACTGCCATGTTAAATTCCTCCATTTTTATTTATTATATTTTTATTTAAAAGAAACCTTTCATCATATGTTTAGGTAACTTTTTATTTGAAAATTGTTTCATCATTTTTTTCATCTGCTCAAACTGTTTTAAAAGAGCATTTACCTCAGGAAGACTTGTTCCGCTTCCTTTGGCAATTCTTTCTTTTCTTGAAAGATTAATGATTGAAGGGTTATCTCTTTCCTTTTGAGTCATAGAAAGGATAATCGCTTTTGTTTTGTCAAACTGATTGTCAGGAATTTTAACTCCCGCTAAGGCTTTTTTATTTACCCCGGGAAGCATTCCCAATATATTTTCAATAGGTCCCATACTTTTAATCTGGTCAATCTGGTCTAAAAAGTCAGAAAAAGTAAAAGTCTGGGTTTTCATTTTTTTAGTAAGTTCCTGTGCTTTTTTTGCATCTATAGCCTGTTCGGCTTTTTCGATAAGAGTAAGCACATCACCCATACCTAAAATTCTTGATGCCATTCTGTCAGGGTAAAAAGGTTCAAGTTCGTTTAACTTTTCTCCCATACCCACATATTTTATCGGTTTTCCTGTAACAGCCTTAACCGAAAGCACACTACCGCCTCTGGCATCGCCGTCAAGTTTGGTAACAATTACGCCCGATAAATCAAGTTTTTCATCAAATGCTGTCGCAAAATTAAGCGCGTCCTGCCCTGTCATAGCATCAATTACAAGCAAAATTTCGGTAGGATTTACGGCACTTTTTATATTTTCAAGTTCATCCATAAGTTCGTCATCAATATGAAGACGCCCTGCTGTATCTATAATAACAACATCATTTAATTCTTTTTTAGCCTTCAAAACAGCATTTTTTGCTATTTTAACAGGATCCTTTTCTCCCTCTTCAAAGTACACAGGTACCGAAAAAGAAGAACCAACTGTTATAAGTTGCTTTATTGCAGCAGGCCTTTGAACATCACAGGCAACAAGCATAGGCTTTTTACCCTGCTTTTTTAAAACTCCTGAAAGTTTTGCAGAAGTGGTTGTTTTACCTGTACCCTGCAAACCAACAAGCATTATAACTGTAGGAGGACTGTCCGAAAACTTAATTTTTTCGTTCTCTTTGCCCATAAGAGCGCACAGTTCTTCATTAACAATCTTTATAACCTGCTGACCTGGAGTAAGGCTTTCCAAAACCTCTTCGCCAACTGCTTTTTCACTTACTTTTTTAACAAAATCTTTCGCTACCCTGTAGTTTACATCTGCTTCTAAAAGTGCAACTCTGATTTCTCTCATTGCAAGTTTAACGTCAGATTCTGAAAGTTTCCCTTTTCTCTTTAAATTTTTAAAAATATCGGATAATTTATCTTTTAAACTGTCAAATGCCACGGAGTATCACATCCTTTAAAAATCAAGTTCGGTAACTAAATCCGCAATTTCTTTTATCCAGTTTTGAATAAGGTTATTTCTTAACTGAACGTTATTAAGATTATTTATATCCTCTAAAAGACTGTTTATCTTTTCGATTTTTTCACGGTTTAAACTGTACTTTTCGCTTAATTTCAACTTGTCTTCACATTCTAAAATTGCTTCTTCTGCTCTTTTTATACTGTCACGAACGCCCTGCCTTGTAATTTTAAGATGTTCGCTGATTTCAGCAAGGGAATAATCCTGATTATAATAATAATCCATAACCTCATACTGTTTTTTAGTAATAATATCTCCGTAAATGTCAAGAAGCACACACATTTTTAAATCTTTAGCCAAGTAAAATCACCTCTTTTTTTAAGGTGTGTAAAGTTATTTTCTTTACAACCTTTATGATTATAGTATATTTTTACCCTCTTGTCAAGGGTTTTACATAAAAAAATGCAGTAAATTTTACTGCATCAAAACATTTCCAACTGAAAGATTTTTTAAAAAAACTAAAAATCTTTCAGTTTAGTGAATAATTTTATTGATTTTTGCAAAATCTTTCAGTATAATATTAGTGAGGTGATTTAGATGATTAAAAGAGAACACTATATTGATATGGTTCGTCCTTTTTATGATTCAGACTTAATTAAAATTATAACCGGTATAAGACGAAGCGGAAAGTCAATTATTATGGAGCAGATTGTCAGTGAAATTAAAACTAAGAGCGACAATATTATTTACCTTAATTTTGAAGATAAAAAAATTTCTTCAAATATCAGAACAGTTGATATGTTAATAGAATATGTAGAAGAAAACCGAAAAGCAGGTAAGTGCTACCTTTTTTTTGATGAAATTCAAGAACTTGAAGGATGGCAGGATGCTTGTAAAACATTAAGACTTTATGATAATTCCATTTTCATTACAGGGTCAAACTCAAAATTATTATCAGGTGAATTTACTAAAGAATTAAGCGGAAGATTTGTTTCTTTTCGTATCCGCCCATTCGTTTACAAAGAAATATCAGAATACACCTCACAACTTGGAAAAGAAATTTCAATTACTGATTATTTGATTTGGGGCGGTTTCCCGAAACGTTTTGAATTTGAAGAAGGCTCTGCACAGGAACGCTATCTTAACGATTTAGATGACACTATTGTTATCAATGATTTAATTAAACGCTATAAAATTAAAAAAGTAAGTTTGTTTAAAAGTTTGGTTAATTTTATTCTTCGCAGTAACAGCAGAATTATATCTGCCAATTCTATACATTCATATATAAAACAGGAACACGAAAAATGTTCCATTAATACTATAATGAAATATATAGAATATCTTGAAGAGGCATATATTATCGAATCTGTTAAGCAGTATTCAACTAAAACAAAAAAGGAATTAAAATATTACTCAAAGATATACAATGCTGATGTTTCGCTAAATTCAATCCGATGCATGAATAATCGATACGACCTTACACATAATTTAGAAAACATAGTATATAACGAATTAGTGTATATGGGGTATGAAATATATGTGTATAATAACGCAGGTAAAGAGATAGATTTTCTTGCCACAAAAGACGGCAAACAGTATTTCGTACAAGTCGCATACAGCATTGCAGAGGATAAAGCATACGAAAGAGAATTTGGTGCTTTCAAAAATATCGATAACCTTTCTTCCAAAATTATTATAACAAATGATGATATAGACTATTCAACAAGTACGGTAAGGCATATAAAACTAAAGGATTTTCTTGTTATGGAAAGTCTTTAATATCATCATATCTAATAAAATCAAATTATTAAGTAATTTTAAAAGGCTGAGCGTTCTCGTTCAGCCTTTTATTATATACACATTTTTTTCTTTGTCGATATATATTTTATCTTAATTTATTTATTTCCTCTTCCAGTTTGGAAAAGTTTTCTCCGAAAGTTTTCCAGTCGCCCTTTTGCATTGAGTCTTTTAATTTATCGTAGAGTTCAACAATCTGAGGATTTTTTTCTTCTGTTACAGTTTCGGAATATTCCGGAAGATTTATCTCAGGTTTTCCCATTTCATAATTAAAGAGTTTATACAAAGCTTTTTCCAAAGTCTCTTCCATTACTATATTATCACTGTATGCAACGATTACTCTTTTAAGTTCAGGAAGAGAACTTTGTGTTCCCGAAGAAATGTATACAGGCTCTATATATAAAAGCGAGTTTTTAACAGGGATTGTAAGCATATTACCTCTTATAACCGTACTTCCGCCCTGCCCCCATAGAGTCATTTCTCTTGATATTTCAGGATCGTTATCTATTTTATTTTCAATCTGAAGTGTTCCGTAGATATTTTCGCCTTTAGGGAAGGTATATAAAATGATATCGCCGTATCCGTCTTTATCGCAGTTTACTGCAATCCAGCCCACAAGATTCTGCTTTCCTGACATAGTATAAGGAATCATAAGAACTAAACTTCCTTCTTCCTTAAACGTTGTCATAATACTGTAATAAGGGCTGACATACTGTTCTTCGCCCTGATACTTTTCTTTTGCAATATCCCAGAGGTCTGTTTTGTTATAAAAGATTTCAGGATTATCAGTGTGGTATCTTTTATATACATTCGTCTGAATTTTAAACATTGCTTCAGGATACTGAAGATGGGAAGAAATCCCCTCAGGCATATCTTCCTTTTCAAAAAACGACGGATAAATCCTGTTATAACTTGCAATAATCGGATCCGACTTATCAGTAATATAGAACTTAACCTCTCCGCTATAAGCATCGACAACTGCTTTTGCTGATTCCCTTATATAATTTATCCTTTCTCCCATAAAAGTAGTTTTATAAGAATACGGATAATTTTCGCTCACAGTATAACAGTTTACAACCCATTTAACTCTGCCGTTTTCATCAATAACAATATACGGATCACTGTCAACAGTTAAAAACGGTGCAACCGTCTTTACTCTTTCCAACACATTTTTATTTATTAGAAGCCTACTGTCCGAATCAACATAATTTGAAATAAGAAGTTCAAAATCCCTTAAATAAAGAGAATACAGAACTTTGTTAAAAGGAGTCATTTTAATTCCTGAAGAACCTGTATAGGAATATTCCACGTCACTGTCGCCAAGCGAATAATCGAGTTCTTTATATTTTGAATTTGCAATAACATAATCGTTATTCATTTCGCCGTAATATATTCTTGGTTCTTTAATTTCAAGTTCCTTTGCATACGACTCGGTAGGAATATTTTTAACTAAAAATTCAGGCTGTCCTTCACTTGTTACAGTATTTACTCTGACAGCTGCAACCCCATACCCATGAGTAAATCTCAGTCTTTCGTTTATAAACGATTTTGTGGTATCGGCTATATTTTCCGAGTTGAATTCTCTTGCTGCAAGTCCTACTGCAGTAGGATAACCGTCAATATCATACATAACAATATCAAGGTCGTTAAAGTTATAGTAATTTCGTATGCTTTGCACCTGGTTAATTGCTTTTAAGGTTGACGGATAATCTATAATTCTTGTATTGGTTATGGTACTATGTTCCTCTTTAAGATCTTCGTTTGACAAAGTATATGATATTGGGAATACATTATTTTTTACTTTGGTAAGATTATACGCTTCTCTTGTATAGGAAATATTATTTGATATATAAGGACTTTCAACAGTAACTTCAGACGGTTTTACATAGAAAGTCTGGGTAGCCATTGCAACAAGGGAAAAAACAATATATGTTGCAGGATATAAAAGAAGTGAAAAAACTGCAAGTTTTCTTCTTTTCTTTAAAAATAGTATTACACTGAAAACAACAGCTAAAACCAGCACAAACGGAATGACACTATAATAAAGTTTCCATATTGTAACATTAGTAAACCCTGCTCCCGTAAAGGACGCAGATGTATCATAAAGCATTTCTTCCGCACTTATGCCATAAGTTGCCACCTTTACTAAAACATAGGAAAGTAAATTTATTATATTATGAATCATTATGTTTTTTTCATTAAGGATATTTCCTACCTCGTTAATGCCGAGTCTTGCGTATAAAAATACGTACAGGATTAAAATCCCTATAAAAAGTATAGCAAATATCCCTGAAAGTGTATCAAAAAGCGCTTCATAAAACGGTCTTAAAAAAAGAAAGTAACCTATATCCTTATTAAATACGGGATCAGAAGTACCTGTAAATGTCGGAGATGCAAAAAGAAGATATTTTTCGTGCATGGTTATCTGAATAATACTGCTTACAACTGAAGAAAAAATAAGGGAAATTACTATAACCGTATATTTTTTTGAAAGAAAATCAAAAGTTGAATCAATTTTCAAAAGATTTTTCTTTAAAAAGAAAATGCTTACATAAGAAATTACAAAAACTATAAGAAAACTTAAAGTCTGAAAGGTAATTTTCACTTTAAGATTAGTAAAAAATACTTCTAAAAAGTTTTCGCCTATTTCCTTATACGCGTTGTAATCAAAGTATATTCCCGTGCCTATTGTAATAATAAGCACCAAAACGGCAATTATACCGATTGTTATTAAGTTTTTGGGGTTTAATGTTCTCATATCGGGTCATTCCTTTCAATGTTATGTATAATTAGGAGTTAGGAATTAGGAATTAGGAATGAATGTATAAATTACTTACGTAATTTATGAATTAAATGGAAAATCTTCGATTTTAAATAATTTTTGATCATATAACAAATATAACAATGTTTATTGGATTAACATAAAATGAAAATTATAAACTGCAAAAGGCTGTATAGCATCTTTTGCATTCCTTCATTCCTCATTCCTGACTCCTAATTCCTAATTAATTAAAAAATTGCTTTCGCAAATTCCTCCGGTTCAAAAACTGAAAAGTCGTCTTTCCCTTCTCCCACACCGATAAATTTAACAGGAATATTTTTTTCCTTACATATAGAGATTACGATACCTCCCTTTGCAGTACCGTCAAGCTTGGTTAAAACAAGACCTGTAACCTCTGTTTGTTTTGTAAATTCCCTTGCCTGAATAACGCCGTTCTGCCCTGTTGTTGCATCTAAAACAAGCAGGGTTTCAAGGTCAGACGAGGGAAGTTCCCTTTTTATAACCCTGTAAATTTTATTAAGTTCATCCATCAGATTTTTCTTATTATGAAGTCTTCCTGCAGTATCACAAATTAAAATATCTGTTCCCTTTGCTTTAGCAGAAGTTATAGCATCAAAAACAACTGCCGCAGGGTCTGCCCCCTCTGTATGCTTAACTATAGGGCAGTCCACTCTGTCAGCCCATATTTTAAGTTGCTCGGAAGCAGCAGCCCTGAACGTATCCCCTGCTGCAAGCATTACACTTTTTCCCATATTCTTATAATACGATGCAAGTTTTCCGATTGAAGTAGTTTTACCCACACCGTTTACCCCTACAACAAGAATTACTGAGGGCTTTGTGTTAAGTTTCATTTCAGTATTATTAGATGTTAAAATATCTGCTATAATTTCATAAAGTTTTTCCTTTATATCGGAAGGCTCCGTAATTTTTTCTTCATCTGCAACATCTCTTAGAGTATCAATTATTTCTATTGAGGTTTCGGCACCTACATCAGCCATAATAAGCGCTTCTTCAAGTTCCTCGAAAAGTTCTTCATCAACAGTTTTAAACATATTAAAAACGCCGTCAATCTTCCCCTTTATAGCCTCTTTAGTCCCCGTAAGAGATGCTTTTAATTTATCAAAAAATGCCATTATTTCTTCAATCCTTCCTGCTCAACCTCATCTATATTTAACGATAATAGTTTGGAAACACCCTTTTCCTGCATAGTAACGCCGTATAAAGTGTCCGCCGATTCCATAGTTCCTCTTCTGTGAGTGATAACTATAAACTGAGTATCTTTTTTAAACTTTTCCAAATACTCGGCATATCTGTAAACATTATTATCGTCAAGTGCCGCTTCAATTTCGTCAAACAAGCAGAACGGAGTAGGTTTAACCTTTATTATTGCAAATAAAAGTGCAATAGCTGTAAACGCTTTTTCTCCCCCTGATAATAAACTTATGGTTGTAAGTTTCTTTCCGGGAGGCTGAACTTCAATTTCAATTCCGCTTTCCAAAACATTGTCAGGCTCGGTAAGTCGAAGTTCCCCTCTTCCTCCGCCAAACAGTTCAATATATGTTTCATTAAATGACTGGGCAATTAAATTAAACTGTTTTATAAATATTTCTTTCATCAGTTTAATCATATCTGAAATAATTGTTTCTAAGTTTTCTTTGGCAGAAAGAAGGTCTGCTCTTTGAGTAGTTAAAAATCCGTATCTTTCGCTTACTTTTTCGTATTCTTCTATCGCATCAATATTTATATTGCCAAGTGACTTGATTTTATTCTTAAGTTCGGAAATTTTTCTTTGAGCACTTGCAAGTGAGCCGATATCTTTTTTAATTTCTTCGGCATCTGAAATAGTAAGTTCGTAAGATTCCCAGAGGTTATTTACCGTCTGCTCAATATCAGAGTCTATTTTATTTACCTTAACTTCAAGTTTAGTATGCGCTTCGTTCTGGGCAATAAACTTTTCTCTTAAATCTCTTGACAGTTTCTGACTGCCCTCCAGTTCCTTTTCGGTGTTTTCTTTCCTGGTTTTATTACCTGAAATTTTTAATAAAAATTCTTCGATGCTTTCTTTTGCACCGTCAATCTGATTTTTTCTAAAATCAATTTCGTCTTCAATATCGGCTATTTTTTCCAAAGACTCTTTTATAAACTTATCTTTTAATTCTATATCCTTTTTATAATTTTCCTTTTCTTTTAAAATCGCATTTATTTTATCTTCTTCAAATTCAATATCTTTACTCTTTTCGGCAATTTTAAATTTTAAGGAATTTATTTCTTCATTTATTTCATCTTTTTTCTCTGAAACTTTGGAATAATCGCTGTCTTTTAAACTAATTTTGGTTTCAATTTCAGTAATCTTTTTATTTAAATTTTCTTCCTTTTCATCAATTTCTGTGATATGTTTATTATTATCTGAAATTTTTTCTTTTAGTGAAGATATTTCGTCATTATGATTTTTTATATCTTCGCTTATCTGATAATACAGTTCTTTCTGATATTTAAGTGAAGATAAAAGTTCGATTTTTAATGAATTTGCTTTTTTCTTATCCTCTGAAACACTGTCTATCTTATGTATGATTTCCTGCAAATCTTTTTCTTCTTTTTCAAGCGTTTTATTTAATCCGTCAAGGGTTTTTTCTAAATCCTTTTCTTCTTTTTCAAGGTTTGAAATTTCAGCGGCTCTTTGCATACCGCCAAGGTTATTTTTATATTCTCCCCCTGTAATCGAACCTCCGATATTAAATATTTCTCCCGTTAAGGTTACTGCTTTAAAAGAATGTTTATACTTATTGGTAGCCAAAATAGCAGTATCTATGTCTGAAAATACTGCTACCCTGAGTAGTAAACTCTCAATAATTTTTTTATACTTTTCATCACAGGAAACTAAGGAAGAAGCCATTCCTATAAAACCTTTTTCCCCTTTTAAATCTTCTTTTATTTCTGTTTGCGGTTTAATGGTTGAAAGAGGCATAAAGGTAACTCTTCCTAATTTGTTTTCCTTTAAATAGGCAATCGAATTTTTAGCATCCTGCTCACTTTCGCACACGATATTTCCCGATGCACCGCCAAGTGCCGAATCTATAGCCTTTGCGTACTGAGAGTCAGTTTTGATAAGAGATACAACCGTTCCGAAAAGTTTAGCACCTTTTGGTTTTAAATTTAAAAGTTCCTTAACACCTTTAGGACTTCCTGTAAAATTGCTTTCCATATCTTTTAACATATCAAGGCGGTTTTTAACCTTATTGATGCTGTTTTTTGTAAAGTCAATCTTTGAAAGCGTTTCGTTTTTCTCTTCTTCTTTTTTATCTTTTGATAAAGTAAGATTGTCATATTCTTTTTTAAAGGTTTCTTCTTCACATTCAATTTTATCAAGATTTTTTTCTATAGATAAAATTTCTTTGTCAAGACTTAAAAGTTTATCGTTTTTCTCACTAAAATTAAGTTCGCTTTGTTCTGTTCTTTCTTTCAAACTTTCATTAAGAGTTAAGTATGACGACTTATGAGCCTTTAAATTTATAAATTCAGTATTAAAATCTGAAAGTGAAAGTTTAAGTTCGGAAAGAGATGAATTATGAGAATTTATATCAGTAAGTATAGCATTTAATTTTTCGTAAAGTTCGTTTGCTTTTTTCTCTAATTCTTCTTTTTCAAGTTTTAATACACGAACATTTTGGGAAAATAAATTTTCATTTTCTGAAAATTCGTCACTTTTTTTAATAAGTTCTTCTTTTTCTGACTCAAGTCTTTTAACATTTTCGTTTTCATGAGCAATATTGTTTTTTGAAATTTCTATTTGATTTTCATAAGTTTTTATATTATATTCAAGATTATAATTTTCCTGAAGCAAAGTATCATTCTCTGCCTGAAGATCACGGGAAAGTGTTGACAGTTGTTCAATCTTTAAATCAAGTTCTGAAAGTGTATTTTTAGTTTCTTCCAAAACTTCCTTGGAATCGGAAAAATCTTTGGCAATTTTTTCTAAAGATTCTTTATATTCATAATAATTTCTTAACCATACATTGACTTCTAAATCCTTTAATTCGTCACGGATAATTAAGTATTTCTTAGCCTTTTCGGACTGTACCTTAAGTGGTTCAAGCTGGTTTTCAAGTTCGAAAATAATGTCATTAAGTCTTGTAATGTTATCGTTTGTATTATTAAGTTTTCTTTCCGCTTCGTCCTTCTTATGATGATACTTTGAAATTCCGCACGCTTCTTCAAAAAACACTCTTCTTTCAGACGGTTTGCCTGCAATGATATTATCAATTTTACCCTGACCGACTAAAGAATACCCGTCCTTCCCAAGACCTGTATCCATAAAAAGTTCCTGAATGTCTTTAAGACGGCATTGAGATTTGTTTATGTAATACTCACTGTCACCCGAACGGAAAAGCCTTCTTGTAACCAATACTTCGTCAAAATCAATGTTAAGCCCCCTGTCTTTATTATCAACAAGAAGATTAACCTCACAAAAACCAAGCGGTTTTCTTTTCTGAGTACCCGAAAAAATAACATCTTCCATCTTTCCGCCACGAAGAGTTTTGATGCTTTGCTCACCCATAACCCATCTTATAGCATCGGAAATGTTACTTTTACCGCTCCCGTTAGGACCTACTACACAAGTTATTCCTTTTTCAAAAGTTAAATCAATCTTATCAGGAAAAGATTTAAACCCCGTTAATTCTATCGATTTAAAAAACATAACTTCTCACTTTCAAAAAATATTATTTGATGCTATTATATCAAAAAAATCCTTTTATTTCAAGGATTTTTAAACAAAATCTATTGATATTTTTAATAAACTTACATAAAATATAATATCTTCCAAATACAAGTTCTTTAACAATATTGATGTTGACAAAAACAAAACAATATGCTACAATATAGTCGAAGAATAGGTGTGAGGGTAGCACCTTTATAAAGAAGTCCCCATCAAAGATTAGGTGTGAGGGTAACACCTTTATAAAGAAGTCCCAACGGAAGATATGCCCTTGCATTGTATAATGCAGGGGCTTTAATCTTACAGCGAGGAATAATATGAACAAAAGCAATAAAAAATACAAATTAAATTATCTTACCGAAGATTTTTATAAAAAATATAATTCTGACTCTTATCCTGAAATAGAAAACAAATCAAATCGACCTTATATGGTGATGCTTGTTCAGATTGAAAACAATACATTTGCAATTCCATTTCGAACAAATTTAAAACATAATAACTGTTACAAATTTGAAAATTCGTCTCGTCCTACCCAAAGCATAACAGGACTTGACTATTCTAAAGCAGTTATTGTAAATGACAGTAACTACATAGGAGCGCCTGCAAGAATAAATGATATGGAATATACTGAACTTGATACAAATTATCATATTATTATCAAAAGATTTACAACTTTTGTAAAAGGATATATTAAATATGCTAATGGAAGGCTCAATGAATTCCAGGCAAAAAAATATAAATATACAACACTCAAATATTTTCACAATGAACTTGGGATAGAATAACGCTGATAATAGCGTTATTTTTTTATAAAAAATCCTTTTATTTTGAGTTTTTTTAATATTTTTAGGACAACTAAAATAAACTGTACTAAACGGAACGAAAGGAATGATTTTAATTATGAAAAAGAAAAGAATAAAAAAGGACAAAGTAAAAATGCCCGAATTTTTAAATTTAAGATTTATCGGTGCTTTAGTAATAGTCGGGATTGCGATTTATTTAAAATTTAATCCTGCATATTTTAATAAAACCATGTCCGCAGTAATGGGTACAAACTGCGATTACAATCTTCTTTTGTCAGATGTTAAAAAAACCGTATATGCCCATACAGTCGGGGGCAAAGTTTTTATGATGCCTGTTTCTGATATTATTACCTCTCCATTCGGGGAAAGAGATGATCCTCTTACTAACGAAAAGGTAACTCATACGGGGATTGACATAAATGCAAGCGAGAACACCGAAGTTAAATCGGCATATTCGGGCAAAGTTTTAAGAGTAGAAGAAAATGAATTTTACGGAAAATTTATTATGATAGAACATTTTAACTCGCTCGTTTCCCTTTACGGACATTTAAATGAGCAGAAGGTAAAAGTCGGAGACATGGTGGAAAAGGGCGATATTATAGGACTATCAGGCTCAACAGGACGTTCAACAGGCCCTCATCTTCATTTTGAAATACGAAAAGACGGTAAGTGCGTTGACCCCGAAGGGTATCTTATATGAAAAATATAAAAATAAATCCCCTTTTTTTCTTTGTTCTTCTTATAAGCATTTTTTTAAAAGTCTGGGATATGTTCTTTTTGGCTTTCCTTACCGCAACCCTCCACGAAGCAGGACATCTTATTATGATTAAGGGAAGCCGTGTAGAAATAAAATATATAAAAATAGAGCCGTTCGGAATTTCGATAAAACTTAAGAATTTATTTATAAAAAACCCTCAGGACGAAATAAAAATTGCTATAGCAGGGCCTCTTTGCAATTTTATTGTTTCTTTATTATGTCTTGTTCTTCTGAAGGAAAAGGCACATTTTTTATATTTTTCAAATTTATGTATGGGACTTTTTAATTTACTCCCTGCTCTCCCTCTTGACGGCGGAAGAATACTTAAAGCGCACCTTTCAAAAAAAATGGGGTATCTTAGAAGTTATAAACTTACTCTTTTTATAACAAGAATAATAAGTGTTATAACCGTAGCAACAGGTTTTTTTATACTTTATGTAACAAAGTTTAATTTTTCGGTGTGTATAATAGGTTTTTTCCTCATTTTCAATTTATTCTCTGAAAAAAATCACACTTATTTTTTTATGTTAAAAGAAATAACCTCTTACAAGGAAAAAAACAGAGAAATTGAAAAAATGCCTGTAAATCATGTTGCTGTCAATAAGAACTTTTATATAAGAAAAATTTTTTATGACCTTTCATTATGGGGATACCATATCTTTTCAGTAGTAGAAAACGGAAAAGTCTTAAGAACCTTCAGCGAGGGTGAACTTATGGAAGGACTAATCAAATACGGAAGTTCGGCTAAGGTGGAAGATTTACTGTAAATTATTGAAAAAAAGTTTTTGATATGGTAGAATAGATTTAACTTAAGTTAAATCTATTCAGCTAAATTCGCCTGATGGCGAGCTAAATGTGCTAAAGCACGCTAAATTACTTCGTAGCTAAATTGACCTTCGGTCAGCTATGAGGCGAATTTAATTTAGCTGTTTTGAAAAAACAATTTAGCTATGGAGCTAAGCGGAATAATTTAGCTTTGCAACTTGTTGCAAAATTTAGCTAAAAATGATTGGATGTGTAGATATGGCAGAAAGCATAATGCTTGATAAAGCAAAAGATTTTGCAGTTGAAATTATAAATATGTGCAAAGACATAAAAGAAACAAAAAGAGAAAGTGTTTTAACAAATCAGCTTATGCGTTCGGGAACATCAATCGGTGCCAATATTCACGAATCGAAATATGCTCACGGAACGGCTGATTTTATATCAAAAATGCAAATAGGTTTAAAAGAGTGTTACGAGTCAGAATATTGGCTGGAACTTCTGAACAGAACAGGATATATAGATGATGAAACATATAAGTCAATAATAAATGCTTGCGGTCAAATTCGCAGAATGTTGATTTCATCAATTAACACAGTAAAAGAAAAAACAAACAATAAGGAGAGATAAATATGGGATTGATTATAGTTTTAGTGCTTGTAGGGTTAGTTATTTCTTATGTATTATCAGAAGAGTTTATGGAAATCGCATCCAAAAAAGGATATTATAATAGAAAATATTTTTGGTATTGTTTTTTGTTTGGGATAGCAGGATACTTAATTGTCATTGCTTTGCCCACTAAAGAGGAAGGCGTTCACAAAAAAGGTTTTAGCGTTGAAAATAATACAATAGATAAACACGAGGATAAAAATGAATATATCGGAATTTTTCCGAAATTTGATTTTTCGGATGAAGATGGATTAAAACAGTGTCCAAATTGTGGCACGTGTCATGATTCTGCGTATGAAGTTTGTCCGGCATGCAAGTATACATATAATAAGTAAGAGGTTTAACAATCGGTATCTAAATTGTACGTCAATTCTATAATGAGTTTAATCGTGAAACGATTAAACTCAGCGATATAAATTCCTGACGGAATTTGCGCATACGAGCTTGCGAGTATCAAGGTTCTCCGAAATATAGAAATCTCTGATTTTGTTATATTTCGTGAGGTCCTTATATGCCTTGCGGTGCGATATATTACTTCGTAATGCGATATGTCCCTTCGGGACGAGATTAAGGAATTTATATCATATCGCAACCGAACGGAAAGAGGTTATATCGCATTTGAGCAGAGTGAAAATATATCGCACGAACGAAGTGAGTATATCGCCAAAAAGTGTGGCATCCAAATTATGCAGTCTTTATAATCTTTGATATACAAGGGACAAAAATATATCGTGATAAAACTCTTTTATGGAGGTTATACATATGGATAATAAAATACAAATATTTGAAGATAAAAGAATAAGAACTGCTTGGAATGAAGAAACAGAAGAATGGTATTTTTCTGTCAGTGATGTTGTAGAAATCTTAACTGATAGTAGAGATGTTAAACAATACATAAAAAAGATGCGTAGCCGAGATGCTGAACTTAATTCTAAATGGGGTACAATTTGTACCCCTGTTGAAATGATTGCTCTGGATGATAAAAAGAGAAAGATACAAGCGGCAAATGTTGCCGGAATTCTTCGCATAATTCAA
Organism: Oscillospiraceae bacterium; assembly: GCA_015068525.1. Classification (NCBI taxonomy): domain Bacteria; kingdom Bacillati; phylum Bacillota; class Clostridia; order Eubacteriales; family Oscillospiraceae; species Oscillospiraceae bacterium. The sequence goes on from SVKJ01000014.1 coordinate 26,071, forward strand.
TCTATTCCGTCACCTAAAGCAGAACCTTTTAAGATGTGGCTCGCCGAAGTCGGAAAAGAACGAATTGATGAAACTATTGACCCTGAACTTGCAATTGATAGAGCAATAGAAACTTTTCAAAAGAAAGGCTACAGTGACGAATGGATACATCAAAGGATTTTATCTATCAGGGTGCGCAATGCTTTGACTGATGAATGGGATAAGCACGGGGTTCGAAAGGGCGTAGAATATGCTATTCTTACAGATGAGATTACAAAAGCTTGGTCAGGGATGACAACAAGAAAATATAAAAACCTCAAAGGACTTACAAAAGAAAATTTGAGAGATAATATGAGTACAACCGAACTTATACTAAATATGCTAGCGGAAACATCTACGACAGACATTTCAAAAGAAGAACATCCACAAGGGTTGTCAGAAAATATTAAGGTTGCAAAACGTGGTGGAAATGTTGCTAAGATTGCAAGACAAGCATTAGAAACGGAAACGGGAAAACCTGCTATTACTTCTCAAAATGCAGCTGAATTAAACAAAGCTGTAGTTGATTTAATTGAAAATATATCAAAAGAGGAAGAATAATAAATATAATTTTTTTGGTCTGCCTGACAAAATTATATAATGATTTCATCAAAGATGAAAATTGCGATATATTTTTAAATATCCTCTCCAAAGGCGAGATATTTAAAAAATGATAAAGGAGAAAAAATTTATGTATACAATTTTTGTTGTTTTTAAATGTGTTCCTAAAAAAAGAGAAGAATATATAGAAAAATTAAAAAAAGAGGGTATTGTTGACGCTATAAGAAACGAAGACGGATGCATTAAGTACGACTTTTATTTTAGCGAAAAAAACAAAGATGAAATTTTACTTTTAGAAACATGGGAAAGTAAGAAACATCAGGAAATTCATCTTTCACAGCCTCACATGGATATTTTAAGAGAACTAAAAAACGATTATGTACTTTCTACCAAAATCGGAGAATTTAAATTAATTTGAAAATAATACAGGCTCTATTCTGGAGGCATATATGGATAACAATATTATAATATTTAAAACGGAAGATGAACAAATAAAGGTAGATGTGAGATTACATAATGAATCTGTTTGGCTTACGATTGACCAAATGGCCGAATTGTTTGAAAGAGATAAATCTACTATTTCAAGGCATATAAAGAATGTTTATTCTGACAAAGAACTACTGCCCGAAGCAACTGTTGCAAAATTTGCAACAGTTCAGATTGAGGGTGATAGAACAGTTGAAAGAAACCTTGACTACTATAATCTTGATGTGATTATTTCTGTTGGCTATCGTGTAAAATCGTTAAGAGGAACTCAATTCAGACAGTGGGCAACAAAAAGGCTTAATGAGTATATCCGCAAAGGATTTACCATGGATGATGAAAGGCTAAAAAATCTTGGTGGAGGCGGATACTGGAAAGAACTTTTAGAAAGAATCAGAGATATTCGTGCATCGGAAAAAGTTTTTTATAGACAAGTGCTTGATATATATGCCACAAGCATTGACTACGATCCCAAAGCTGAAATATCTATAGAATTTTTTAAAAAGGTTCAGAATAAAATTCATTACGCTGTTCATGGGCAAACCGCTGCTGAGGTTATATATAACAGAGCAGATAGTGAAAAAGAATTTATGGGGCTTAGCACATTTAAAGGAAACAGGCCTCATTTAAGCGATGTAGTCATTGCAAAAAACTATCTATACGAAAAAGAACTGCATTCTTTAGGTCAGATTGTTTCGGGATATCTTGATTTTGCCGAAAGACAAGCAGAAAGAGAACAAGTTATGACAATGAAAGATTGGTCAGAACATCTTGATAAAATTCTCACAATGAGCGGAGAGCAATTGTTGGTTGGTGCAGGAAGCATATCACATACACAGGCGGTTAATAAAGCAACCGAGGAATATAAAAAATATCAACTAAGAACTCTGAGCGAAGTAGAAAAAGATTATTTGAGCACTATAAAATCCATTGAAAACAAGACGAAAAAGTAGATACTGTATATTTTGCAATTAATAAAAATTTTAAAGAGGTTTATTATGTTTGCTGATGTTGTGATAACAAAAAAAGCATACGAACTTGACCGTCTTTTCTGTTACCGTGTTCCTAAAGAACTCGAGGGAGAAGTTGAGAGAGGAAAAAGAGTTATTGTCCCTTTTGGAAGTTACGGTAAAACAGAAGGGATTATTTTTGATATAACAAACGAAAATAAAGAATTTGAAAATATCAAGAATATTTCCGAGATTATTGATAACACACCTGTTATAACCGAAACAGGTTTTAAAATAGCAGAGTTCTTAAGAAAAAAATATCTTTGTTCATATTATGATTCCCTGAAACTTAACATGCCAACGGGAATCAAAACATTTGTTGACGAAAAGATTTACCTTCTTGATTTTTCCGATAATCTTTCGGAAAATGAGGATTTGGTTGTAAGCACTCTTTTAAAATATAACGGTTGTTCTCTGAATCTTTTAAAAGAAAAGGTTAAAATAAAAAGTTTAAGAGCCTTACTTCTTTCTATGGAAGAAAGGGGAATAATTGAAATAAGAAGTGTTCACACTGAGAAAATAAAAGATAAGAAAGCAAAAATTATAACATTAACTAAAACAAGTGATGAAATTTCAGACTATATAGAAAATAACAAAAAAAATAAATCTCAAATAAGAGTACTTGAATTCTTAAGAGCCAATAAAAGTATTACTCTTTCTGAACTGAGAGAATTTACCAAAGCATCAAAAGACGCGATAGACAAGCTGGTCCTTAAAGGGTTTGCCGAAATTTCAGAAATTGAAGTTTTAAGAAATCCATTTTCCCATAAGGATTTTACAAAAGAAGAAAAATTAAAGCCTACCAATGAGCAAAAAAAAGCAATAGATACAATACTTACAAGTGATGATTCGACCTATCTTCTTCACGGAATAACAGGTTCGGGAAAAACTGAGGTTTACCTTCAAGTTATAGAAGAAGTTTTAAATAAAGGGAAAACTGCAATTGTGCTTGTACCTGAAATTTCCTTAACTCCTCAGATGGTAACAAGATTTTTTAAAAGATTTTCAGATAATGTTGCAGTTATCCATTCAGGGCTTTCCAAAGAGGAAAGATACGACCAGTATAAAATGATAAGAAAAGGGAAAATAAAAGTTGTAATCGGTGCAAGAAGTGCTATATTTGCACCTATTAAAAATGTCGGACTTATTGTTATTGACGAGGAGCATGAAACTTCTTATAAATCTGATGTTTTCCCTAAATATGACACGATAGAAATTGCTAAGGTGCGGGCAGATTTTGAGGGTGCAAAACTAATCCTTGCCTCTGCCACTCCGTCAATTGTAAGTTACTATCATGCAATGACGGGTGACTATAAACTTATTACCCTAAAGGAGCGGACTAATAATAACAATACTCCCGACTGCTTTATAGTAGATATGCGTAGCGAGTTGAGAGAGGGTAATTTTTCGCCTTTTTCCACTATGTTAAAAGAGGAACTTAAGAAGAAAATAGATAATAAAGAACAAAGTATTTTATTTATAAACAGACGCGGGTATTCAACTTTTGTAAGTTGCAGAAGTTGCGGATATGTGGCAAAATGTCCTAATTGCGATGTATCCCTTACCTATCATAACAATAATGACAGAATGGTTTGTCACTACTGCGGTTATGAAAGGGAGTTATTTTCAGAGTGTCCCGACTGCAAGAGTAAGTATATTAAGCATTTCGGAAAAGGAACCGAAAAAATAGAAGATGAACTTAAAAATACTTTTCCTGATATATCACTTCTTCGAATGGACGCAGACACAACAGTAAAAAAATTCTCACACGAGAAAATCTTAAATAAATTTGAAAATGAAAACATAAATGTTCTTTTGGGAACCCAGATGATTACAAAAGGACTTGATTTTAAAAATGTTACACTTGCAGCTGTCCTTGCGGCAGACGGTGGGCTTTACCTTGAAGACTACCGTGCACTTGAGAGAACATTTTCCCAGATAACGCAAGTTATGGGAAGAGCAGGCAGAGGGGATAAAAAAGGGATAGGAATTATCCAGACTTACAGTCCCGAACACTATGTTATCCGCCTTGCCAAAGACGGAAATTATGAGGAATTTTACAAAACTGAAATAAATTTAAGAAAAGAGATGAATTTTCCTCCGTTTTGTGATATAATAAATATAATTTGCCAGAGCGAAGATGAAAATCTTGGTAAAAAACTCATAAAAGAGTGTTATAATATACTTAGAAATGCAAAAATAAACCTTAAACTTTCGGATGAAGAACTTCGGATTTACAGACCTAATTATGCTCCTCTTGCTAAAATCAAGAACAAATACCGCTTCAGGATTTTAATAAAGGGAAAAGATTCTGATTTAGTTTCGCATATTTTGGAAAGTTTATATGTTAATTATAATAAAAATTATAAGGTAAAGGATATAAGTCTTTCGATAGACATTAATCCTGTAAACCTTTTATAGAAAGGGAACTATTATGGCTATAAGACAAATTTTAAAAGAAGGCGACGAAACTTTAAATAAAGTTTCAAGAAAAGTTGAAAAGATAGATGAACGTGTTCTTCAACTTTTAGACGATATGAAAGAAACTATGTATAAAGCTGACGGTGTCGGTCTTGCCGCACCTCAGGTAGGAATACTTAAAAGAGTTGTTGTTATCGATATCGGTGACGGTGTTTTAGAACTTATAAATCCTGAAATTATATGTTCAACAGGCGAACAATACGAAGTTGAAGGGTGTTTATCTCTTCCCGGCGTATCAGGAATAACCGAGCGACCAATGAATGTTCAGGTTGTTGCTCTTGACCGTGAGGGCTATCAGGTTGAAGTAACAGGAACAGGGCTTTTAGCAAGAGCATTATGTCATGAAATTGATCATCTTGACGGAATACTCTTCCGTAAGAGGGTTACCGAGTATTGCGAGGATTAGAATATGAAAGTTATTTTTATGGGAACTCCTGATTTTAGTGTTCCATGTTTAGAAATGCTTATAAAAGAAGGGTATGAAGTTCCCCTTGTTGTCACTCAGCCTGACAGGCAAAGAGGAAGAGGTCATAAAGTAAGTTTTTCACCTGTTAAAGAACTTGCTCTTAGTATGAATATTCCTGTTTTTCAGCCTGAATCGTTAAAGAACAATGAACTTTTATCTTATCTTGATGAAATAAAACCTGATGTTATAGTTGTCGTGGCTTACGGGAAACTTCTTCCTAAGTACATTCTTGATTATCCTAAGTACGGATGCATAAACGTTCACGCTTCCCTTCTTCCTAAATTAAGAGGAGCAGCGCCTATTCAGTGGAGCGTTATAAACGGAGATACTGTTACAGGCGTTACAACAATGCTTATGGATAAGGGAATGGATACGGGCGATATTTTATATAAATCTCAGATTGAAATTGAAGAAAATGATACTGCGGGAAGTTTATTTGAAAAATTGAAAGTTCTTGGCGCCTCCCTTCTTAAAACCACTTTAATTAAAGTTAAAGACGGAAAGGCAGTAAGAATTAAGCAAAACGAGGAAGAAGCAACTTACGCACCTATGATTTTAAAAAAAGATGCACTTATTGATTTTTCCAAAACTCCCGAAGAAATTATAAATAAATTAAGAGGTCTTAACCCTGTACCTGTTGCCTGTACTTATCTTAACGGTAAGAAGATAAAAATCTACGAAGGTTTTTTAGGCGAAGAAACAGATGATACTGATTATGGTAAAATATGGGGTTATATTGAAGATAAAGGTCTTGGAATAGTATGCAAAGGTAAAATTTTATATATAAAAGAACTCCATGCGGAAAATTCAAGAAAGATGTCGGTTTCAGAATATATGTTAGGTCACAAAATTGAACCGGGCGATTATTTTAAAAGCGAGGCTTAAAACTTATGTTTAATCTTTATATGACAGATTATCTTTATCTTATCCTTGTTGTACCTGCACTTATTTTGGCGCTTTTTGCACAAGGGTATGTAAAATCAACATTTAATAAGTATTCCAAAGTTTTAACAGCATATACTTCAAACACTTTAGTTGAAAATATGCTTAGAAAGAATGAAATTTCTGATGTTACAATTGTTTCGGGAACAGGTTATTTAAGCGACCATTATGATATAAGAAGAAAAATTATAAGTTTGTCAGAACCTGTTTATGACTCTAAAAGCGTTGCCGCTTTAGGTGTTGCCTGCCACGAAGCAGGACATGCTCTACAGTACAAATACGGATATTTTCCGATAAAATTAAGAAGTTATATTCTTCCTATAGTAAACTTTGCATCAGGCTCAGCACTTCCTATTGCACTTTTAGGGCTTTTGTTTTCAAACATTTTAATAAAAATCGGGGTAATATTATTTGCATCAACAGTTTTATTTCAGGTGCTTTTATTACCTATAGAGTTCAATGCATCAAAATGTGCAATAAACGAACTTGATATTTCTCTTAGTGATGAAGAATTAAAAGGGGTTAAAAAAGTTTTAACTGCTGCGGCCCTTACCTACGTTGCATCTGCTTTGGTTTCGGTTGCAAACTTTTTAAGAATAGTTCTTATATTAAACAGAAGAAATGATAGGCGAAATTGATTACAATTATAATTAGGAATGAAAAAAATGCGAAATGCGAAATTTAAAGTGCGAAATGAAGGTATCGATTGCACTGCAATCGATGAATTAAATTCATTAAATTTTCTTTAGAAAATTTAATACCGCAATTATTCATTATTCATTATTAATTATTCATTACATTGTAGGAAATGGATTTATCCATTCCAATACGGAAGGGGATGTTATAAAATGAAAAAGGATACTCAAATTCCGCTCTGGACTCAGGAAAATCCAAGTATATGCAGGTACTGTGCTTTTGCTAAAAGATTTTCTTTAACGGAAGATGTATATTGTGAAAAAAAGAAGAATTTCATAAAGGAAGATGACACCTGCAAAAAGTTTAAATTTGATATATTAAAAAAAGAATTAAGGCGAAGAAAACTTTTTACATCAACGCATACACCTGAGGAGTTTGAAATTTAAAAATGAACAGCAGAAGTTTTTATAAGCACTTTATACTTATTGCACTGCCTATGGCTTTTCAGAACCTTGTGACAACATCAGTTAACTTAATTGACAATCTTATGATAGGTCAGTTAGGGGATATTCCTGTTGCGGCTGTCGGCCTTGCAAATAAAGTATTCTTTATATATACACTTGTTATTTTCGGACTGTGCAGCGGAGCAAGTGCTTTTGTATCACAGTATTGGGGAAAAGAGGATTACAAAGGAATTAAAAAAGTTGTTTTAATCAAATTTTTAATTTCAATTTCAGTTTCAGTAATCTTTGCATTTCTTACTTTCTTTTTTACCGAAAATATTATGGCACTTTTAACCGATGATTTATCTGTTATAAAAGAGGGTACGAAATACTTAAAAATTATTGCTCCGTCATTCCTGCTTGCAGGTATTATTTATGTTTTTTCATATACCTTAAAAGCACTTGAGCATCCAAAAATTCCACTCTTTGCTTCACTTTTGTCAATCGGGATAAATGCATCGTTAAACTATATCTTAATTTTTGGAAAACTCGGTTTTTCTCCGATGGGAGTATCGGGTGCCGCTATTGCTACGCTAACGGCAAGAATATTTGAATGTATATTTATTGTTATTTTATCACACCAGAAACTTAAATTCTTATTTAAAGATTTTTATGAATATAAAGGTATAACCAAAGACTTTTTAAAAGGATTTTTATTAAAAGTTATTCCTGTTATTTTTAACGAAACTCTATGGTCAATCGCTATGACTATTATGGTTGCAATATATGCAAGAATTTCAACCGAAGCAGTTGCAGCTGTTAACATAATAAACATTTTAAAGGATTTGACAAGTGTCTTCTTTATCGGAGCAGGTAATGCAGCAGGAGTATGTATAGGTAAACTGATAGGCACAAAAAGATATGATGAGGCTTACGATAAAACGATTAAACTTTCAGTCATCGTACCTTTATTTGCACTTACACTCGGACTTATTACAATATTTATCTGCCCGCATTTTCTATCAATGTTCAATATATCAGATGAGGCTGTAAATATTGCAATAAAACTGTATTTAATTATAGTTTTATTTATGCCTGTAGCATCTTTTAACCATCTTACTATCTGCGGAAGTTTAAGAGCGGGAGGCGACACCTTGTTCTGCTTACTTGCTGACGGTGGGTCAGTATGGACTGTCGGTGTTTTAGGTACATATGTTTCAGGAATTTGTTTAGGGCTTCCTATTCTTCCTGTTTATATAATTTCAAGATGCGAGGAAATTATAAAAATGATTTTTCTTCTTGTAAGAATTTGCAGGAAGAAATGGATAAAAGATTTAGTAAATTAAAAGGGGGACTTTAAAATGCTAAGCGATATCAAAATTGCACAAGAAGCAAAAATGGAACCAATTGTAAAAATTGCAGAAAAACTTGATATTTCGGAAGACGAAATTGAACTTTACGGAAAATACAAGGGCAAACTTTCCTTTGATTTAATCAACCGTGTTAAAAATAATGAAGACGGAAAACTTATTTTAGTTACTGCTATAAACCCCACACCTGCAGGAGAAGGTAAAACAACAACAACTGTCGGTCTTGGACAAGCCTTTTTCAAACTCGGTAAAAAATCCTTGATTGCATTAAGAGAACCATCACTTGGTCCTACATTCGGTGTTAAAGGCGGTGCAGCAGGCGGCGGATATTCCCAGGTTGTTCCTATGGAGGATATAAACCTTCATTTCACAGGAGATATGCACGCTATCACATCTGCCAATAACCTTTTATGTGCAATGGCAGATAACCATATCCATCAGGGTAACGCTTTGGGACTTGACCCTAAAAGCATAAAAATAAAAAGAGTTCTTGATATAAATGACAGAAACTTAAGAAATGTTGTTATAGGTCTTGGTGAAAAGGTTGACGGTCAGGTAAGAGAAGACCATTTTATGATTACTGTTGCATGTGAAATTATGGCAATCTTATGCTTATCTTCCGACCTTATGGACTTAAAAGACCGACTAAAGAAAATTATAGTTGGCTATTCTTATGACGGTAAGATAATTACCGCAGGAGATTTAAAAGCAGAAGGTGCTATGACTGCACTTTTAAAAGATGCAATAAAACCTAACCTTGTGCAGACTTTGGAAAATTCGCCTTGTATTATTCACGGCGGACCTTTTGCAAATATTGCTCATGGCTGTAACAGTTTAATCGCTACCAAACTTTCGCTAAAACTTTGCGATTACGTTATTACAGAAGCAGGTTTTGGTGCAGATTTGGGTGCTGAAAAATTCCTTGATATAAAATGCCGTCTTGGCAACTTAAAACCTTCCCTTGTAGTTTTAGTTGCTACAATACGTGCATTAAAATATAACGGTGGTGTTAAAAAAGAAGATTTAGCAACTGAAAATATTGATGCACTTAAAAAAGGAATTGTTAATTTAGGAAAACACATAGAAAATGTTAAAAAGTTTGGACTTCCTGTTGTTGTTGCCTTAAATCACTTCTTTACTGACACAGAAAAAGAAGTAGAAACAGTAAAAGAATACTGCGAAAACTTAGGTGTTAAATGCGAAATTTCAAAATGCTTTGCAGAGGGCGGAGAGGGTACTATGGACCTTGCAAACACTGTCCTTGATACTTTGGAAAATGAAAAAGCTTCCTTTAAACCGATATATGAAGATAATTTATCAATAAAAGAAAAAATCAAAAAAGTTGTTACTGAAATTTATGGTGGGTTAGATGTTATATACGAACCAAAAGCAAATAAGGAAATTGACTTTTTAGAAAAGAACGGATTTTCTTCCATGCCTGTTTGTATGGCAAAAACTCAGTACTCACTTTCAGATAATCCTGCACTTTTAGGAAGACCTGAAGGCTTTACTGTTACAGTAAGAGATTTATATGTAAACGCCGGTGCAGGTTTTATAACCGTTCTTACAGGAAAAATTATGACTATGCCGGGTCTTCCAAAAATACCTGCGGCAGAAAAAGTAGATGTTGATGAATTTGGAGTTATAGATGGACTTTTCTAAAAAAACATTATTAAATGAAAATGAAACAAAAGAATTTGCAAAAGAATTTGCAAAAACATTAAAGCCCGGAGATATTGTAACTTTAGACGGCGATTTGGGCGCAGGTAAAACCGTATTTACCAAAGGAATTTGCGAATACTTTAATGTAAAAGACTATGTTGTCAGCCCTACATATACAATTGTAAATGAGTACAGGGGTGATATTCCCATCTACCATTTTGATATTTACAGACTGGAAGAAGAGGAAGAACTTTACAACATAGGCTTTTACGAATACCTAAATCCTGATGCTCTTGTTATCGTAGAGTGGGCAGAAAAAATTCCTGAAGCGTTTTATGGGTATAAGCTAAAAAAAGTGCAGATTATAAAAGGCGAAGATGAAAAAAGAACGATTACAGTAAAGGAGGAAGAAAATTGATAATACTCGGCATTGATTCCTCAACAAAAACCGCGTCAGTTGCAATTTGTGATAATGATAAAGTAATTGTTGACTTTACTCTTAACCACACACGCACACACTCGGAGAAACTACTTGAAATGATAGATATGTCACTAAAAATTTCAAAACTTAAAATTTCGGATATTGATGCATTCGCTGTAACAAAAGGTCCGGGCTCTTTTACGGGTTTAAGAATAGGTCTTGCAACTATAAAGGGGCTTTGCCATGCACTAAATAAGCCCTGCTATCTTACATCTACAATATCGGCACTTTTTGAAAGTGTAAATAACGAGTATTCTAATGATATAATTTACGCTCCTATTATGGACGCGAGAAGAAATGAAGTCTATGCAGGTGCATTTTTAAACGGCGAAAGAATAATTGAAGACTCTGCCCTTCCCATAAGCGATTTTATTGACAAATTAAAAGAATTTGAGTTTAAAAAAATTGTTTTTACAGGTGACGGAGTTTATCCAAATATTGAAATAATTAAAGAAAAATTAAGCGATAAATGTTCATTTGCTCCTGAACATCTCATAAACGGATGCGGTGCAGGAGTTATAAAATCAGCAATTAAAGAAAATAACAAAGTAACTTATGACAATATTCTGCCATCATACTTAAGACCATCTCAGGCAGAAAGAATGAAATTATAATTAGGAATTAGGAATGAGGAATAAAGGTAAAAACGCGTAATGCGTTTTTGAATTAAATTCATTAAAAGGAGACTTACTATTATGAAAATTGCAATCGGTGCCGATCATGGTGCTTTTGAACTAAAGGAAGTATTAAAAGAATATCTTTTAAATAAAGGTTATGAAATTTTAGACTGTGGTACATATGACTTAAACAGCGTTGACTATCCTGATATAGCAGAAAAAACAGCAAAGCATTTAACAGACGGAAGTTGTGAAAAAGGAATTCTTCTTTGCGGAACAGGGATTGGAATTTCAATTGCCGCAAACAAAATAGATGGTATCCGCGCTGCACTATGCACTAACGAATACTGTGCAAAAATGTCAAGAAATCATAATAATGCCAATATCTTATGTATGGGCGCAAGAGTGACAGGCGTTGAACTTGCAAAATCGATTTTAGATACATTTTTAAAAGAAGAATTTGAAGGCGGAAGGCATCAGGTAAGGGTTGACAAAATAATGAAATTAAAGTAAAATTAAAGTGATTTCATCTTTGATGAAATCAGCGATATAAATTCCTGACGGAATTTGCGATATACATTGCGGTGCGATATATCCTGATAGATGCGATATGTCCCTTCGGGACGAGAATGCATATATTGTAGGGTTCGTCGTCCTCGACGAACCGCAAAAATGTATTGACAAAACAACCGAAAAATAAATTGTATAATAATTATAAATATAAATGGAGGTTTTATTATGGGTAAAGTAACTGTTATGGATCATCCTCTTTTGATTCATAAAATGTCTCTTTTAAGAGATAAGAAAACAAGCAGTAAGGAATTTCGTGAACTGGTTAAAGAAGTAGCAATGCTTATGTGCTATGAAACCACAAGAGATTTAAGTCTTAAAGAAATTGAAATAGAAACACCTATTTGCACTGCTAAAACGAAGGTTATTTCAGGAAAAGCACTTGCTTTAGTTCCGATTCTTCGAGCAGGGCTTGGTATGGTTGACGGTATGCTTAACCTTATCCCCGCAGCAAAAGTGGGACATATAGGTTTATACAGGGACCCTGAAACATTTAAACCTGTTGAATACTATTGCAAATTACCAAATAATATAGAACTTCGTGATGTTATCGTTTTAGATCCTATGCTTGCAACAGGCGGTTCTGCAATCGATGCAATCTCTTTACTTAAAGAAAAAGGATGTACAAGCATTAAATTCGTATGTCTTTGCGCTGCTCCTGAAGGAATTGAAGCACTAAAAGAAGCACATCCTGATGTTGATATATACTGCGGTGCAGTTGATGAAAAACTTAACGACCATAAATATATCGTTCCTGGCCTTGGTGATGCCGGCGATAGAATATTTGGAACTAAATAAGTTTGATTCCAAACTAAAAGGTAAAAAAAAACGGTAGGTTTGATATGCACCCCAAAAGTTAGACACTTTTGGAGGTGCATATTTTTATGGCAAAAAAAGGACAAAAACTCAAAACATACTCGCCAGAATTTAAAATATCTGTTATAATGGATATGCGAGAACACA
>SVKJ01000015.1 GCA_015068525.1 Oscillospiraceae bacterium
CTTTCAATCATTTTATCAAGATTTTCTATTTTTTCTGAAATATCCTGCTTCAATATCAGATATTCCTCCTGACTGATATGACCATTCTTCCAGTCAGGATGTAAGTCAACCATCATTCTTGTGCATTTTTCTCTTTCAGCAGTTTGTGTTTCAATAGCTTTTTTGATTGTTCTAACATAAAATTTACCTCCAAACAGAGTAACGAAACGGTGCTGTTTGCTATCTTTGCCTAACCGTACAAGGTAAAGTTATTGCATTCATCCCCGTCTCCTTATAAATTTGAAACGATTAGTAATTATTTATTATTTCAATATGTCATCATAACTTATCAAACTCACATTACCCATCTCATTAGCCTTATCTATACATCCTTTTGTGAACCCTGATTTTGAGAACAGATAGTAATGCTTTGTTTTATATGAGAACAGATTACCGCGTTTTATAAGTGTTTCTAAAACACCGAGGTCAACCTTTTCGTTTGTCCATTTGCATTCTGCAAAAAGGGCTGTGTTTTTATCCTGTTCTCCCATAATATCTATTTCTGCTTGTGCTTTTTCTTCGGGATCGTTACCCCACCAGCGACCAAGAGAGGTAAACTCTACAGGGCAACTACCGGAAAGAAGTTGTTTCCAAAGATACTGTTTGCAGATTTCTTCAAAAACCTTACCCATATAGTTAGAAAAATGTGGTTCAATTCGTTTGTAAACTAAATCAGCAGCACCACGCGCAATGATTGAGTTGTTTTCAAGAACAAAGCGATACCAGAAACGGAACATATTGTCCTCGATGGAATAAACTGACTTACGAGATGCCTTTTCTCCATACGGTGTTTCTTTCTGAACAATGCCAAGATTAATTAAGTTTTTAATATAAGTTGCACATACATTTGTATCTTCACCAACCTTGCTTGAAATCTCCGACATTCTCGATGAACCGGTTGCAATCGCTGTAATGATTGCTGTATAAATTGCAGGCTCACGCACTTCTTGTTTTAAGAGATTTGTTGGTTCTTCGTAGAGAAATGAGATTGGATTTAAGTATGTGTTTTTTATATTGTCTTCTACGCTCAGTTTATCATCCATCTGCAAGAGATATTGTGGTGTACCACCTGCAACACCATAGATAAGTGCTTTATCCTCGTCAGACAGATTTTTAAAATATCTGCAGGTTTCTTCAAAGTCAAATGGCAAAAGCTTCATTTGAGCTGTTCTTCTGCCATAGAGAGGCGCTTTATATGCAAGCACATGGTCTTCCATATACGACATAGAAGAACCACAGAGGATAAGCATCAATTTTGATGTATCTTTATATTTATCAATTAAAAGTTGCAAGGTAGATGCAAGACTTTTTGATGAACGAGCTACATAAGGGTATTCATCAATAGCAAGAATGATTCTTTCGTTTTCCGCAAGCTTGAATACATACTCTAAAGCCGCCTGAAAGGAGAGGAAAGAGGATTCCGTTTCAATACCGCTTGCAAACTCCATAATACTTTTAGAAAGGTTTTCAAGATTCTGCTTTGCGTTGCTTTCAACACCCATAAAATAAATAGCTTTTTTCTTATCTATGAACTCATTTATGAGCGCAGTTTTACCAACACGACGTCTGCCATAGATAACCGCAAATTCAAATTTATTTGATTTATAAAACTTATTCAGAGCATCAAGCTCTCTTTCTCTGCCTATAAACATATACACGACCTCCATTTTAAGTTATCTACATTATAACACATAAATACAAATTAGTCAAGTACGATTTACTAAATTGTGTTTGAGTATAAATCCATGGTGCCTTTTAGCAAAGGAAAACACCATTAAAAGATTTTTTCTTTCAAAGGTGTCGGATTGCTTTTATATTTTTTGTCAACGCAGATTTACGATTTCATCGTAAATCTGCCTAAATTCTATATTCTGTCTTTTGTAAGTTTAATTTTAAAGTATTTGCTCCTTATTTCCTTCAAGCCTCTTGTATCAGCTTCTGTATTTTAACTGATTTTTTCACTCAAAATTACTTTATTACCTCTAACTGAATCCCTCCAAAAATGCTTTGGCGACTTCTGTTCTTTGATACAACTTTTAGCGCTTATTTTCAAGACGATTTTGCAACCCTCCCTACTAGTGCAAAATCACACTCAAAAGTTAAGAATAATCATATGCGCGAAAACCGCTATTTCACTATGTTTTAGAGTAATTTAGGGGTGGAGCAACCACCCCTAATTTCTAAATTTTTAATTTTTTTAATTTTCGTTACGATTTTGCAACCCCCTATACGATAAAAAATTCGTTTTTAATCGGTACTTTTTGTGCTTCCCGGAACGAGTAGTTCCTTTGCAAAATTTGTTTTCTGCTTATTTATATCAGTGCGAGGATAGTTTTTAGGTAACAAGTATTCGTCAGTTCTTGCTACATCATAATAGCTTATATCTGTAGTATGCCATTTACCATCAACATACACTTCATTCCATGCGTGTATATCATCAACAACTGATATGCACGGAATTCCCGCTCGTTGGCAAAGATAAACAAATGCATCTGCATAAGTACCGCATATCGCATTGGCAGGTGACGTACCGGTAAATATCTTATTTATCCCTGCAACATTCTCGTTCTTATATGCCGCTCTGTCGCAGATATAATCGGAAATCCGTTTGACTTTTTCTCGATCCGAGAGATTGGATATCTCCGCAACGAAACCATTTGTTACCTTGTTTGCAGGTTCAAAGTGTTTATGTATTTGAGGTTTACAAATACGATAGCTAGGATATTCGTATAAATTCTTTATCGTTGACTCATATCCAAAACTGAAATTATAATAACCGAACATTGATGCAGTTACGGATTTCATTGCTTCTATGGTTTTTCCCGAATTACTCATTGAAGCCTTTTCATCAACGAAATGTGCATAGGTGTAATTTGGATTATAACCATTTTCATCGGTGTTTTGAGTTGTCTCGTTAATATCCACAATAGATTGTCTGATTGCATTGTAAGCATCCCTTGTATATACTTCATTGAATATATTGGGATTTGCTCTTTGTGAGAAATCTTCTCTTGCATACGATTTACCGTCTATGTAATCAACTTTCGGTTTTTCTTCCCTGTAAGGTTTCTCTGTGTTAATTGAAACAGTATTTGTTTCTGCATCGTATGTGATTTCAATATTCAATGCCTTTGCAATATCCCGAAGTTTCACATAATTATTATCATTAAAATTTATTGCTGACATTTCTGCTTTTGAGCCGTTGATATAAATATCCTGACCTGAAACAATATCTGCTGCAAAAACTTCGCTCCCGAGCAGCAGAATTATCGGAACTATACTAACTGCAAATATTTTCCTCATGCTATAAGTACCTCCTCATAATTATTTTTTCTTGCGTCATTTAACAACTTGAGAGAATGCTCAAGTGCTCTTTTGGTATCTTTCTTGTCATTCTTATAAAACGCATATAAAAGAATAATATTTTCATCTTTCATTGAAAAGACAACTCTTGCCATTGTTACCGATGTCTTTAATCTGATTTCGAAAAGCCCTTTAAATCGATTTTGAGAAATATGCCTCACATAAGGTTCGCAAAGTCTGTTTTTCTCATCTGAGATATAGGCAAGAATATTTTGGAATTTGTTTTTAAGTTTAACATCACTACTTTCTATAAAATTCTGCACATTCTGATAAGTATAAATCTTTCTCAATTTCACCCCTCCGATTTCTAAAAATAAAAAGTGTTAAACTTATCACCTCCTTAAAACTCGAAATTTGCCTTAAACACGCATAAATTGTAGAGATTTAGCACATCGCCTTATGGTGTTAGTTTAACACTTACAGGGGCCATTGCAGCACCCATATTATTAGCATCTTTTATTCCTAAATCAACTATCTTTCCTGTTGTTATTCTTTTAATTTTTGGTCCATTCCCCGTTTTTGACAAGACAACTGCACCTGAACCTGTAACTGTCCATTGAGAAGTTGCAGGACGAGTTCCTCCATATTCTAATGGAAATCTGAACTGTCTTTCTGCAGAACAGAAATGCGATGACGTTGCAGATACAACATTATTTGCAAATTCTCCATCAATAAATACTGCACCTAAAGATAAACTTTCTGCCATCGTTGAACAAGCACCATATAGTCCAAAAAAAGGCAAATCAAAATCTCTTATTGCAAAACTGCTTGATGCACATTGATTTAATAAATCACCTGAAAAAATATAGTCAATATCAGAAACAGAAAGTTCAGCCTTTTTTATGGCATTTTCAATCGAAGTTTTAACAAATTTACTTTCAGCTTTTTCCCATGTTTCTTCTCCGAATTTAGAATCATCTATTATTTTATCAAAATATTTACTTAACGGACCTTCACCTTCTTTCGGTCCGACAACAGAATAATATCCTTTTATAACTGGCAGATTGCAAAATTCTATAGTTTGCTTACCGATTTTTTTCATAATACCACTCTTCCTAACAATAAAAATAATCCGCATACAACAGATGTTGTTATTCCGTACACTAAAACAGGTCCTGCTATTATAAACATTTTAGCTCCAAGCCCTAAAACATATCCTTCAGATTTAAATTCCATAGCAGGAGATACGATAGCATTAGCAAATCCCGTGATTGGTACAAGTGTTCCT
The DNA here is from genome assembly GCA_015068525.1 of Oscillospiraceae bacterium. Lineage (NCBI taxonomy): Bacteria > Bacillati > Bacillota > Clostridia > Eubacteriales > Oscillospiraceae > Oscillospiraceae bacterium. The sequence continues at coordinate 4,631 of SVKJ01000015.1, forward strand.
GCACCTCCAAATTTAGCAATTTTATTATACAAATCAAGACCTGTGAACAATGCACCTAAAAAAACCATAATCATAGGTGTAAAGGTAGCAACATTTACTTCCTTAATTCCCATTGATACTAAAAAATTAAATATAATTTCGGCTATAAGGCATATACTTCCACCCGTAACAAACGCTCTGAAACACTTTATAAGAACAGAAGAACCAGGAATTTTTTTATCAACCATATCGTTATATTGATTATTAGTTATTCTTTTCATTTTTTCACATCCTTTATTATTTAGTATTGTTACATTAAACAAAATTATACAAAAAAGAACACCTCAAAAACTAATAAACTAAAAGTTTGAGTTTTCGCGATGTTCTTATTTCTATTTATACAATCTTAGAAATTTTAAATCTTTAAAAAACTATCTTGTTTTTTCTTCACCGAGTGTTATATCTACAGATATTATATCTCCTGACCTGTCAAGTTCAACTCTTATAGTTTGACCTGCTTTTTTAGTATCACGGACTTTGTTTAATTCTTCTATAGTTTTAACACGTTTACCGTCAGCCTTGGTAATAATATCACCACGTCTTATACCTGCTTTTGCAGCGCCGCTGCCTTCCTGAACCTGTTCTACAAATATTCCTTCCGGATAATTATAATATTTTGCCATATCTGAAGAAATATCTCTTCCAACAATTCCTATAACAGGTCTTCCTTTTACATAACCATGATTTATTAAATCGTCAAAAATCGGTTTTGCTTCGTCAACAGGGATTGCAAAGCCTAAGCCTTCTACACCCGTTGAAGCAATTTTTAATGTATTAATTCCAATTACTTCACCTTTGGTATTTACAAGCGCACCACCTGAATTACCTGCGTTTATAGCAGCGTCAGTTTGTATAAGATTGAAAGTTTTACCATCTGTTTCAACTGTTCTGTTAAGAGCACTGATGTAACCTACTGTAACACTTCCTGCAAATTCCATTCCAAGAGGATTACCTATAGCAACACAAAGTTCTCCTACCTCTAATGTACTTGAATCTCCGAGTTTAGCATAAGGATATGAATCATTTTCAAGTTTTAAAACTGCAAGGTCAGTTCTTGCATCATATCCTACCAAAGTCGCATTTTTCTTATCACCACTACTTAAAAAAACTTCAACCTTAGTTGCACCTTCTATAACATGGTTATTGGTTACAACATATCCGTTTTCAGATATAATTATTCCTGAACCGCTTCCCTGACTTTCTGTCATACCAAAAAATGTCTGGGTAGGAATGGTAGAAACTATCCCTACAACTGCAGGACCAACTTTCTTTGCTATATCAACAACAGAAAGTGTACCATCAGATTTTGCAACACCTGTATTAGTATCAACAGAGCCTGTTGTAGTCGGAATAAATTTATCAGGTGAATAAGATGAAACTATATTATTTCTCGCATATTCTTTGATATATCCAGGAATAAACATTGAAAAAGCAGCACAAGTAATCACCGAACCTAAAATCGCAGAAGAAACAATAAGTGCAATAAATTTAAAAAACGGCTTTTTACTCTTTTTTTCTTTTTTCTTATCTAAATATGTTTCGTTATAAGTAAAATACTGCTCTTTATTCTTAAAGTTCTGCCCATTTTGAAAATCATCATTATTCCAGTTGTTATTGTAAAAATCAGACATAATTAAGACCTCCGAAATTTTTTTCTAAAATCATTATAAATAATAAATATGAACATTTTATAAACACATAATGAATTATTTTTTTAAAGTGAAAATAAACTCTGCAAATTTTCCTTCTTCACTTTCAATCCATATTTTTTCACCATGTTTATTTATTATTCGTTTAACAATATAAAGTCCAAGCCCAACACCTGTTTTATTCTGACTTCTTGATTTATCAACCTTATAAAACCGTTCAAAAATGGTTTTCTTATCGTCTTTCGAAATGCCTTCGCCTTCATTTTTTATTGATATATATACCTTGTTGCCTTTTCGTTTGGTTGATATATCAATTATTCCCTTATGATACGAAAATTTAATGGCATTATCAAGTAAATTTGTAACAACTCTCTTAATACTGTCCTTTTCCGCCACCACTTCTTCAATCTCACTTTCAAACATTGCATTGACAGTAAGATTCTTTTCATTAAACTTATTTTCAAAACTAATAATAGAAAGACGTATAAGTTCGTTTATATTAAAGGTTGACAATTCAAGGCTTACTTCATCACTTTCAAGTTTAGATACATCAAGAAGGTCACTTATAAGTTTAGATAATCTTTTTGATTCATCTAAAACAACATTCAAATATATTTCCCTTTTATCAGGAGGAATAGTATTATCCAAAATCCCTTGAACAAATCCTGTAATAGTTGTCATAGGAGTTCTTAACTCGTGAGATACATCTGAAATAAAAGAACGCCTCATATTTTCTGATTTTTCGATAGAATCGGCCATATCATTAAAAGTTTCCGCAAGTTCGCCGATTTCATCATTTTTATTATAAACTTTTACCCTTGCCCTGAAATCTCCGTTAGTTAAATTCTTTGAGGCAAGTTTCAACTGTTTTATCGGATCTGCAACACGTTTGGTAAATAAAAATATAAGTATTAAAGACAAAAGCAGCACAACCAAACCAGAAAGAAGATAAATTTTTATAATATCTCCTCTTAATCTTGTTATTTCAGGAAGAAACGTTATTAAGTAAATTCCTCCAATGATATGAGAGTCAAACTTAATAGGAATCCCGACAATAAGGCTTGAATCCTTAAAAGAGCCTATTTTTTCTACTTTTGAAGAATTGATACCTCCATTAACAGTTTCTATCAAATCCTTTGGAATCCTTAAATCTCTGTCATTATACATTATTCCCGTATTAAAAAGGATAGAACCATCAGGATTTGCCAGTATTATATCACTTTCCAGATTAGAAGCAGACAGTTCGGAAAAAATTCTGAAATAATTATTAAAATCATTATTATCATATTTTACAATTTCTGTACTGATACTACTTATTTTTTCGCCTGCGTTCATAAGGAGTGTTTTTTTCTGGTCAATAACATAATTGCCTAAAAAATAAAATATTACCATACCGATAGAAACGGTTACTATAAGAATGGTTGATACAAAATAAACAAATATTTTCTTAAATATCATATTTAAAGTACCTCAAATTTATAACCGACTCCCCAAACGGTTTTTAAATTCCATTTTTCACTTTTATTTTCAATTTTTTCTCTTATTCTTTTAATATGAACATCAACTGTTCTTGAATCGCCAAAATAATCATAATCCCACACGCTTGATAATAATTGGTCACGTGTAAAAACCTTATTTGGATTTTTAGCAAGAAAATATAAAAGTTCAAGTTCTTTCGGAGGCATTTCAACCACCTTGTCATTTATCTTGAGTTCATAGTTTGAAAGATTGATATTTATATTATCATAAATTACCTCATCTTCCTTCTCCATCTCACCCTTATCCGAATCAAATCTTCGAAGAACTGCTTTAATTCTTGCAATAAGTTCCTTAACGTCAAAAGGTTTTACAATATAATCATCAGCCCCAAGTTCCAAACCTAACACTTTATCAAATGTATCGCTTTTTGCCGTAAGAAATATAATTGGCACTGAACTTACCTTTCTTATTTCACGGCACACTTCATATCCGTCCATATATGGCATAAGAATATCTAAAATGATAAGGTTTGGTTTTTCCCTGTTAAAACCATTAACTGCTTGTCTGCCATCACTCGCAAGAATTACCTCAAATCCCTCTTTTTCAAGATACATACGAGCAAGTTCACATATATTTTTGTCATCATCGCAGAATAATATTTTAACTTTTGTGTTCATAAAAACCTCCTAAGCATAAACTTTTTTTAATTGGAGACCTTGTAAAACTATAAGTTAGCTTCTTTTCTTAAAATATCTGCTTTATCAGTCATTTCCCAAGGTAAGTTCAAGTCTTCTCTTCCAAAGTGACCGTATGCTGCAGTATTTTTATAAATAGGTCTTCTTAAATCAAACTTTGAAATAATTGCACTCGGTCTTAAATCAAAATGTTTTTCAACTAAACTTTCAATTACAGACTGAGGAACTTTATTTGTACCAAAAGTATCAACAAGAACTGATACAGGTTTAGCAACACCAATTGCGTAAGCAAGTTGAATTTCACATTTGCTGGAAAGCCCTGCTTTAACTATATTTTTTGCAACATATCTTGCTGCATAAGCGGCAGAACGGTCAACTTTTGTCGGATCTTTTCCTGAGAATGCACCGCCTCCGTGTCTTGCATAGCCACCATATGTATCAACAATAATTTTTCTTCCTGTAAGTCCTGCATCTCCCATAGGTCCGCCAACAACAAATCTTCCTGTTGGATTAACATATATCTTGGTATTTTCATCCATCATATTTTCAGGAATTTCCTTTTTGATAACAAGTTCAATCATATCTTCTCTTAGTTTTTCCATATCAACTGTTTCACTGTGTTGAGTAGACAGAACAACTGTTTCAATTCTTTTTGGCATATCGTCTTCATATTCTACTGTAACCTGTGTTTTACCATCAGGTCTTAAATAATCTACCAGCCCGTCTTTTCTTACCTTAGTAAGCCTTTTTGACATATTGTGAGCAAGATAAATCGGAAGCGGCATAAGAGTTTCGGTTTCATCACATGCGTAACCAAACATCATACCCTGGTCACCTGCACCTAAATCTTCACCTGAATTTTCAGCCTTACTTTCATAAGAATTATCAACGCCCATTGCTATATCTTTTGATTGTTCATGGATAGCAGTAAGAACTCCGCAGGTTTCACAGTCAAAGCCGTATTTTGCTCTGTCATATCCGATTTCTCTTATGGTATCTCTTACCAAAGTCTGATAATCTATTGTTGCATCAGTTGTGATTTCTCCCATAACAAGTACAAGACCTGTTGTTATAGATGTTTCACAAGCAACTCTTGCATACTTATCCTTTTTTAAAATTGCATCTAATACTGCATCAGAAATCTGATCGCATATTTTATCGGGATGCCCTTCAGTTACTGATTCAGATGTAAAATATTTTTTCATTTGTAATCACCTTTTTCCTTTATTTAAAATAGTTTTGTTATAAGATTTGTTATAATTTCAAGTGCACCTGTAGTTATAGATGTTGCCACAACAGTTCCTGCAAAAATAACAGGAAGAGCCTTGCTGATTCTCATATTAAATATCGCCGAAGCAAGAGCTCCCGATATTGCCCCTGTACCCGGAAGAGGAAGTGCAACAAATATAAAGAGTCCCCAGCCTTCAACTTTCTTTAGTTTAGATGCTTTTTTATGTGCTATATCATCAAGTTTCTCACCCAGTTTTTTAAACATCTTCGTCTTTAAGAAGAATGAAACAATGGGACGGAAAAGAAGTATTATAAACGGAACTGGAACCATATTCCCTATAACACTAACCAAGAACAGTTGCCAGAACTCCATTCCCATATCAGTAAAAAACAAAATCGCATATCTTGATTCAATAAAAGGAATCATTGATGCAAAAAACGCTTTCATCCACAATGGAATCGGAATTGAAATTAAGAATTCTTTAACAAAATCCACTTTATCTCTCCTTAGAGCCGTCGGAGTGTCGAACTCCATACGCCTTAAACTTGTTAAATTTTATTTCTTATTATATCATCAATTTTATTTATACGCATATTAAATTCGGAAATATCAACATAAAAGTTTATAACACCATTTACGGCTACAGCAATTTTTCTATCATCATATTTATAATATTTTATTGTATCAGAATCCGAATTGGTATAAGTAAATGTGTATTCCAAAATTGGTGCTGTGTTCGGTGTATAAGAAAGTGTACCCGATATTTTCATACTTATAATCTCAGTATAGGCTTCTTTAAACTTTTTCTGGTCAATAAGTTTACCTTTATATTTAATATCGTGAACTTCAGTATCAACTTTCTTTATATCAAATGAAGCATTTATATCGTTATGGATATATGATAGTGTTGCCACATTATCAATCGGTCGTATACATACAAACTGCTGTAAAAAAGCAGTTGGCTCGTAGTTTAAAAATTCAAAACCTTTTGCATCAACAAAATAAACGCTGTTTTTACTATCCATCTTAATATAATATTTACCATCAACATTTGAGCCTATATTCATATTATAAATATTATTGTTTTTATCTTTTAAAGATATCTTATATGAATAAGGATTTAAACCATATTGTGATAAATCAGTAGGATTGTCCTCAACATATTCTATAATCTTAAGTTCTTTCAAAAGATTAAAAACTTCTTCAAGTTTTGAACTTTCTGCAGCCCAGTCATAAGGTGTTTTCATATTAAATGCAGCAAAACTGTTACGATTAAGGTCGTTTGAATCATTTCTTTTAAATGAAACTGTTTTTGTTCCGTTTGTATAAGAAAATTCGTTAATATCGCTTATTTCAAAACTAAATAAAACAGTGTTTCTGTAATAATCAAGTTTTCTTAAAATTGTATCAACTGAGTATGTGCTTACGATATAAACTTTGTTTTCATCATTTAGTTTAACATAATAGCCACTGTCTGTCGGAGTTTTATTGCCTATATATATTTTTATTTTACTGTTGTCTTTTAAAGATAGTTCAAGTTCTGCCAAAGGATTTAAAAGTCCGAAATCACTTAAAGAAACGACGTTTTCGTCTGCAATTTCACTTGCATACATTGATGAAATTTCAGTAAGAAGGTATTCAAGTTTTTCGTCATCTTTCTCAATTTGTTTGCCTAAAATTTTAATTTCATCGCCATACAGAACATTATATTCTCCGAATTCGTTTTTAATGAAAACTGATGAAATATCACTGCTTAAAACACTATATATTTCTATACTCTCATATATATCATTATCTTTATCACTTGTTGTATCAATGCCTGATACTATAGCTAAACCAATTACAAGGAATATTATAATACAACCTAATATAACATAATTCTTATATTTTTTCATTATAATTTTCTCCTCTTAGACCATACAACAATTCCAAAAGTTATAAGTAAAACTGCTAGTATGGTAATTACAATAATAATAAATATGAAATTTGTTTGTGTAATTAAAAGTTGAGCATTATTTATTTCTTTAGAAGGAATATCAGCATAAGATTCTTTTGGCAATATTCCTAATATAACACTCTGGCACACGTCTTCATTATACATATAGGAATCCATTTCATATAAAAGTGAAGAGCCTGAAACATACATTTTTACGGTAGAATTATCTTCAAGCACTCTTTCGGCAACCATAGAAATAGTATGAGTTCCAATATTAGTTGTTTCTCCGTCTGCATTTTTGGTTGTTGCTTTATCAGTTGATGTTAAAACAGGATATAATGTTATACCTTTAGTACCCGAATATAAACTTTCAAGTTTATAAGAATGTTGATAATAAAGTGTTTCATCTACATCTTTAGTATATTTATTTTCCGAAACTACAGGTATAAACAAATTCTGCCTTGCTATGTTATCGTTATGCTTTTCGGATATAAGTTCCTCTTTTACTTCTATACCCCATTCCTTTATATATTCACAAAGGTTTGGAAGATACTGACCTACAGGATTTAAATAAATCTTAAGATTTCCGCCTGATAAAACATAACTTTCAAGGTCAGCAATCTCGGAAGATGTAAAATCAACAGATGGACAGAATATTACAAGCATATCACAGTTTTCAATTTTTTCTTTGGTAATATCTAAAACATCATAATTATAGTAATTCTTTTGCGCTACTGCTGCAATTGTATATGCAGGGTATTCGCCATGCCCTTCGGAAAACAGTATTGTTTTCTTCTCGCCTGTTGTAACAGAAATTATACCATTTGTTATAAGTGATTCTGCGCTTGCTAAATCTCCGTTACTACCATAAAGTGAAGCGAAACTTACAGCTTCAAATTTTTCTTTATTTTCAATAATAAGAGTTCCGTTTGGATCAATAATATTATTATATTTTGAAACAGACGCAGGATTTTTTTCAATATCAGTTTTTTCTATTATAATATTATTTTTTACTTGTTTATATCTTCCTAAAAGTTCTTCTATAACAGGCTCTCCCGTTGAGCCTGAAACAAGAAGTTTCATAGTAACAGGGTCTTCTATTTCTTTTAGTGCATCTTTACTCTCTTTTGAAATTTCAAATTGTTTATTTTGAGTTAAGTCTATATTAAGATTTGGAAACTTATCAAGCACTACGCTTACGAAAGCATTGCAAAGAAGAACTGCAATAATAAATAAAACAGTAACTATTGTTGCATTAAAACCAAATCTAAATTTATTTGAAATGTTTTTCTTTTTCATTTTTACTCCCACCTTTTTTTATCTATCATTCGTATTGTTAAGAATATAAATATACCTGCAAATGAAAGATAATACATTATGCTGTCCCATGCTAAAAGTCCCATTCCGAAATTATCAAAACGTATTGACAATGAGAAGAAACTAAACATATCATAAAGCCACTGAGGATTTCCGAATATATTAGGTATCATCTCTGCAAAATAGAACACAATAAGCATTGCAAATGATACAAGTGCAGAAATAATAAGGTTATTTGATACAGAAGATACAAATACACCAACTGAAACAAAAGCAGCACCAAGTATAAGTTCACCGACATATAATATTAAAAACGATGTAAAATCAAAAGGTGCAAATAAGGATATTATAAATGCATAAATAAGTATAATCGACATTATAAGAGCATAAACAACATACGCTGATAAGAATTTTCCCATAACAATAGACGTTATTGAGTTAGGGGAAGTAAATAACAGCTGGTCAGTTTTCTGAGTTTTCTCTTCTGCAAAAAGACGCATAGTAATTATAGGAACAAGGAAAACAAAAACCGTATTTATATTGTAACAAACATATAACAATGTTGTATATCCGTACATAACATTATAAAGTATAAAAAATACAAATGATATTACTAAAAACAAACTCATAAGTATATATATAAGAGGCGAATTAAAATATGAATTAAGTTCGCGTTTAAATATTGCTTTCATTTAATTTCCCCTCCCCAAATTCTGATTTGTAAGTTCTATAAATACATCCTCTAAACTCATCTTAGACGCCTGAAGCATAAGAATCGGCATAGATTTTACAGCCAAAGCGTTAAACAAAGTTTTTCTTACATCAAAACCTGCTTCGACATCTATTATAAAATCATAAGAGTCGTTTTCTTTTATGCCGACTTCTTTGATTTTTCTTATTCCAGTAACAGATTCTAAAACATTTTTGATCGCATTTCTTTCGCCTGCTATACGAACTGTAAGCTGTTGTTTTGTTGTATGAATGTTAGATAGGTTTTCAGGCGAATCTTCCGCCACAATCTGACCTTTACTTATAATAACAACTCTGTCGCATATTGCACTGATTTCCTGTAAGATATGAGAACTTATTATAATGGTTTTACTTTTCCCAAGTTCTTTTATCACATTTCTTATTTCAATAATCTGCTTAGGGTCAAGACCAACAGTAGGCTCGTCAAGAATAAGAATTTCAGGATCTCCGATAAGAGCACTTGCAAAACCTACTCTTTGTTTATAACCCTTTGATAAATGTTTAATAAGTCTGTCTTTAACATCTAAAATACCAACTGATTTCATTACCTCAACTATATGTTTGTTTAAGTCAAGTTTTACTTTTTTAAGTTCATAAACAAATTTCAAATATTCCAAAACTGTCATATCAAGATAAACAGGAGGAAGTTCAGGAAGATATCCAATCTTCTTTTTAACTTCGGTCGGATTGTCTAAAACCTCAAGACCGTCAACTTTAACGCTTCCTTTAGTATATGATAAGTAACCTGTTATAATAGACATTGTAGTAGTCTTACCTGCGCCGTTAGGACCTAAAAACCCTAAAATTTCCCCTTTATTTACAGTGAAGCTTATATCTTTTAAGCATGGCCTTTTACCGTAATTTTTATAAAGATGCGATATTTCAATCATTGTTAAGTTCCTCTCTCTTATAAATACATATTATTCAGATTTAACACACTTAATATATAATTCCTGAAGTTGTTTATCATCAACAAGGTTAGGTGCATCTGTCATAAGTTCAGATGCATTCTGAACTTTAGGGAATGCGATAACATCTCTTATAGAATCTTTTTTGGCAAGAAGCATAACAAGTCTGTCAAGTCCGTAAGCCATTCCTCCGTGAGGTGGTGTTCCGTACTTAAATGCTTCCATAAGATGCCCGAACTGTGCCCATGCCTGTTCTTTGGTAAAACCAAGTTTTTCAAACATTTTCTGTTGAAGTTCAGTATCAAATATTCTGATACTTCCTCCGCCTATTTCACAGCCATTAAGCACCATATCGTACGCTTTTGCTCTTACATTTTGAGGCTCGGTATCTAAAAGTTCAATATCATCATCTTTAGGAGATGTAAACGGATGATGTTTAGCATTAAAGCGTTTTTCTTCTTCGTCATATTCGAACAATGGGAAATCAACTACCCACAAGAAATTGAATTCATCTTTATTTATAATATCAAGTTTTGCAGCAATATGGCATCTTAGTGCACCTAAAGAGTCGTAAACAACGCTGTTCTTATCTGCAACAATAAGAAGAATATCGCCAGGTTTTGCGCTCGTTTTTTCTATCATTCCTTCTATTTCTTCTTCTTTTAAGAATTTTAAAACCGAAGAACGAACGCCGTCATTATCAACAATCATATAAGCAAGACCTTTTGCTCCATAAGTTTTAACAAATTCGGTCAAGGCATCTATTTCTTTTCTTGATAAACTTTGTGTTCCGTCTTCTTTTCCATCAACTTTAATACATCTAACGCTGCCACCATTATTTATTGCAGAGGAAAATACATTAAAATCAGTATTTTTAAGAACATCACTTAAATCACAAAGTTCCATTTTGTATCGTAAGTCAGGTTTATCAGAACCAAATCTGTCCATCGCCTCTTTATATGGAAGTCTTAAAAACGGAGTTTTGATATCCATATCCATAACGTCTTTAAATAAATGTTTAATAAATCCTTCATTAATTTCCATAACATCGTCTTCATTAACAAAGGACATTTCCAAGTCAATCTGAGTAAATTCAGGCTGCCTGTCTGCTCTTAAGTCTTCATCTCTGAAACATTTTACAATCTGGATATATCTGTCCATCGAAGACAGCATTAAAAGTTGTTTATACTGTTGCGGAGATTGAGGCAACGCATAAAATTTATTTGGATGAACACGGCTTGGAACAAGATAGTCCCTTGCTCCTTCAGGTGTACTTTTAGTAAGCATTGGAGTTTCAATTTCTAAAAATCCGTTTGCGTCATAATAATCTCTTGCGGATTTTGCAACCTTATGTCTTAAAATAAGATTTTCTTTCATATCTTTTCTTCTTAAATCAAGATATCTGTATTTTAATCTGAGCGCTTCGTTTGCATCAGAATTTTCTTCAATGGCAAAAGGAGGGGTTTCAGATTTGGATAAAATTCTAAGTTCGGAAACTTTAACTTCTATTTCACCTGTTTTAAGGTTAGGATTAACTGCTCCGCCTCTTTTTTGAACAACACCTTTTATTGCAATAACAAATTCTTTTCTTAAAGTACTTGCTTTTTCTTTAAGTGATTCCTCGCAGTCTTCACCAAAAAAAACTTGACAAATTCCCGATACATCTCTTAAATCAATAAACAAAAGACTTCCTAAATTTCTGTAATTATGAACCCAGCCCATAAGTGTTACTTCTTTTCCTATATCATCCTTAGTAAGCAAAGCCACTCTGGAAGTTCTTTTCATACCTTTAATATTCTCTGCCATTTTAATTTCCTCCAAACATATTTAAAAGTTCGTCATAATTTAAAAGTACTGTTTCTCCGCTGTCCATATTCTTTATATTGAACTTATTATTATTTATTTCTTCTTCGCCGATTACAACTGTATATTCCGCATTAATTTTATTAGCATACTTAAGTTGTGCTTTTAACGTTCTTCCCATAAAATCTTTTTCGCATTTTACATTATTTTCTCTTAAATCACTTACAAGTTTTTGAGAAAAAACATCAGCACTGTCATCTAATGAGGCAACAAACAGTTTAATTCTTTCTTCTTTATCAAAAGGAATATCAAGACTCTCCATAACAAGCAGCAATCTTTCAAGTCCGATAGCAAATCCCATTCCGGGCATTGATTTGCCTCCGATTTCTTCGATTAAATTATCATATCTTCCGCCGCCACATACAGTTCCCTGTGCGCCAATATCAGTTGATATAAATTCAAAAACTGTTTTGGTATAATAATCAAGACCTCTCACAATGCCTTTATCAATGTTGTAATCAATCTTCATACTGTCAAGATATTCACACACTTTATCAAAATGAGTTTTACATGAATCACACACACTGTCAAACATTGTAGGTGCATCTTTCATAATATTTTGACACACGCTTGATTTACAGTCAAAAATTCGCATTGGATTTTTAAGTAGCCTGTCCTTACATGTATCACATAAAGATTCTTTTTTATCATTAAGAAATTCAAGTAATTTTTTGTTATACTCTTTTCTGCACTCGGGACAACCAATGTTATTTATGTTAAGTGTCAGTTTTTTAATACCTAAAGTATCAAAAATTCTTTTTGCTATTGAAATAACTTCCGCATCACATGAAGGAAGAGATGAACCATACATTTCAACCCCGAACTGTCTGAATTCTCTTAACCTGCCTGCCTGAGGTTTTTCATATCTGTAACATGGAATAATATAGTAAAGTTTAGTAGGCTGACTTTCAGCATACATACCCGTTTCGATAAAACTTCTTGCAGCTCCGGCAGTCCCTTCAGGTCTTAAAGTAATACTCCTGTCGCCTTTATCTAAGAATGTGTACATCTCTTTTGATACAACATCGGTTGTATCCCCTACACCTCTTTGGAAAAGTTCGGTATGTTCAAAATTAGGTGTTCTTATTTCCTTAAAATTATATTTATCAGAAATATCCCTTAATTTTTTTTCAATATAATGCCATTTATATACATCTTTAGGTGTTATATCAATTGTACCTTTTGGTGCATTTACTATCATTTTATATCCTCATTTCATAATTATTGTTTCAACAAGATTTAAAATTTCTTCTCTTCCATACCCTGACTGCGAAGAAAACGGATAAACACTCTCTATTCCAAAAAACTCTTTAAACTCTTCAATACGAGGTTCTATTTTAGTTTTGGCAAGTTTATCTACTTTTGTTACAATTATAATGGGCTCAAAACCTTTTTCAACAATAAAGTTATACATAACAATATCATCATTTGTTGGTTCGTGGCGCACATCTAAAAGAAGAAAAACTGATTTTAAATTTTCTCTTTTGTTAAGATAATTTTCTATCATTTTCCCCCAGGAAATCTGCTCAGCCTTTGAAACATTGGCAAATCCATAGCCAGGTAAATCAACCAACATAAACTCGTTATTAACTTTAAAAAAATTAATAAGCCTTGTTTTACCCTGATTTTTACTGACTTTGGCAATATTTTTCCTCATCAAAAACTTATTAACGAATGATGATTTCCCGACATTTGACCTTCCCGCAAAAGCAATTTCAGGAAGAGTGGATGAAGGATACCCCGAACTTTTAACAGCAGAGGTAACAAATTCAGAATTTTTTATTATCATATTATTACCTCCTATACCAATGCGTTCTCGAGTACTTCGTCCATAGTTTTTACAGGAATAAAATTAAAATCGTCAACGATCTCTTTTGGAATATCCTCTAAATCTTTCAGATTATCAAAAGGAATTATTATATTATATATTTTGTGCCTGTGAGCAGCAAGTGCTTTTTCCTTAAGACCACCGATTGGGAGAACTCTTCCTCTGATGGTAACCTCTCCTGTCATTGCAACATCATTTCTTACTTTTTTATTTGTAAGGGCAGATACAACCGCAGTTGCCATTGTTATGCCTGCAGACGGTCCGTCTTTCGGTGTTGCACCTTCAGGAACATGAATATGGATATCTTTTTTATCGTAAAAATCTTTTTCTATTCCCAGTTTGTCAGCTTTTGACCTTATATAGCAAATTGCAGCTTTAGCCGACTCTTTCATAACATCTCCAAGTTGACCTGTGAGTTCAATATTTCCTTTTCCATCCAGTATATTTGCTTCAATATTTAAAAGCGTTCCTCCGTAACTTGTGTAAGCAAGACCGTTTACAACTCCCTGCTCGCTCATTTTCAATTCATTGTCATCAATATATTTTCTTGCTCCTAAATATCTGGAAACATCTTTATCAGTAATTTTAACTAAAGAAAGATTTGAAATTTTAATTTCATAAATTGCTTTTCTTATAAGTTTTGCAATTTCTCTTTCTAAATTTCTTACTCCTGCCTCAATAGTGTAATAATCAATAATTTCCTTTATTGCACCATCAGTAATATTAACGGTTTTACTTGTAACATTATGTTCTTTTAACTGTTTTGGAAGTAAGTGTTTCTTTGCAATATTGAATTTTTCAAGATATGTGTAACTTGAAAGTTCAATAATCTCCAGCCTGTCAAAAAGAGCAGGAGGAATTTGTGCTGCGGAATTCGCTGTTGTGATAAACATTACTTTGCTTAAATCAAATGGAATTTCAAGATAATGATCCCTGAAATTATGGTTTTGCTCTTTATCAAGAACTTCTAAAAGAGCAGATGCAGGATCGCCTCTGAAATCCTGTGCCATTTTATCTATTTCATCAAGAAGAATAATAGGGTTTTTAGAACCTGCATTTTTAATTGCATTAATAATTCTTCCCGGCATAGAACCGATATACGTTTTCCTGTGACCTCTTATATCCGCTTCGTCACGAACACCTCCAAGTGAAAGGCGGGCAAACTTTCTGCCTGTTGCATTTGCAACTGACGAAACAACTGAAGTTTTACCAACTCCGGGAGGTCCGATAAGGCACAATATCATACCATTCTTTTCGGGTGCATGTTCTCTTACTGCTATATATTCAAGAATTCTTTCTTTTACTTTTAAAAGACCGTAATGTTCCTTATCAAGTTGCTTTCTGCATTTATCAAGGTTAGTTTTTTCTTTTGTTTCTTTATTCCATGGCAATTCGAAAACAGTATCAAGATATGTTCTTACAACTGTTGCCTCATGAGAATTGTCAGGCATTAACTGCAAACGTTTAATTTCACTTCTGATTTTTTCTTCGGTTTCTTTAGGAACCGAAATTTTTTTTAGTTTTGCAAAGTAACTTTCAATTTCATCATCGTTATTATCGCTGCCAGTAAGTTCGTTCTGAATAACACGAAGTTGTTCTCTTAAATAGTATTCTTTCTGGTTTTTATCAATATTATCTTTCACTCTTACGGCAATAGAATTTTTTAATTTTAAAAGTTCTATTTCTGACATAAGAATTGACATAAGAAGTTCCAGACGCTTTGATATTGAAACTGTTTCAATTAACATCTGCCTTTTTTCAAGTGATATATCAAGGTTTGCAGATATAATATCAGAAAACTTTTCAACATCATCCAAAGAAGAAGAAATCAGATTGAATATATCAGGACTCACATGTTTGGTATAAGCCACATATTCGTCAAAAAGAGAAACAATATTTCTTATGGTTGCTTCAGTTTTTTTGGATATTCTCTTAATTGTTTTAATTTCAACAGGTGTTACACTCCCTGTAATATATGGTTTCAAAGCAAGGATTGCGTCTAATTTTGCTGTTTTAATACCTTTAACCAATACTCTTAAGTTATTATCAGGTAATTTTAAAATCTGCTTTATTATCGCAACAACACCAATCTTGTATAAATCATCAAATTTTGGATCATCAACATCTGCATCTTTTTGAGCAACAATAAATATCACCTGTTCATTTTTCATAGCAGTATTAACTGCATTGACGGAAATATCACGCTGAACATCAAGCGTAATTGACATTTCCGGAAATATATTAAGCCCTCTTAATGCTAAAACAGGCATTGTAGTATTTTCAAATTTCATTAATTTTCCTCCAGATAGGCATTTTAGTGTTAACCTCTATATGCCTTAATGTTTATTTAAATTTGAAGTTTTCGTATATCAATAGACATAAAAACACATTTTCATTTTATTTTACTACAAAAATCATTTTTTTTCAAGTGTGAATATTTAAAATTAACAGTTTATTTAAATATTAAATATAATATTAAGGGGCGAAAATATCTTTCACCTCTCAGAAAAAAATTAAAAATAGGTGATTTTATGTGTAACAACAATTTATATAAATATATTATTCTTGTTTTAAGTGCAATTACAGGCATAGCGTTTGGAGTAATATTCAGTTTGGGAATTTTAACAAATGTACTTGCTGTTATTCCCTATTTTGCAGTAATTGCAGCGGTAATTTTGGCAATTTTAATTATTCTTTTACTTCTTCCAATAAACAGGAAAAAGGCATTATCAAAATGCTTATGTCAGTATGGCGGTATTATAGCAGTAACTTCTATCTTAACCATCGCTTTAGTTCTTGTGATACTGTCTGTTACCCTTGCGGCAACAAGCACATTAAGTGCTGTTTTAGTCGGATTATTATTCGCTCTTATTTCAGCAGTTTTTTTAAGTTTTCTGTTTTTTATTTACTGCATAATTAACAAAAAATGCGGATGTAATAATTCTTATAATAACAACTATTGCTGCTACAGTGCAAATAACACATCAAATGTTGATTCTTGTGGTTTTGATTTAGAATAAATTTGACTTTTTTCAAAAAACAAATATAATAAATTACGGTGAGATAAATGAAAGAGATTGAAATTAAGATAAAAAAAGAATATTCGGGCGATGAAATAAAAAAAGTTTTAAAGAAAGAACTTGATATTTCAAATAAAGTTTTAACAAAACTTAAAACTTTTCCTGACGGCATAACTTTAAACGGTAAAAAAGCATTTGTAACTGTTAAAGTCAGTGAAAATGATATTCTTAAAATAAGACTTTATGATAAAAATTCAGAAAAAATAATACCAAGTGATATACCACTTGATATTATTTTTGAAGACGATGATTTACTTGTAATAAACAAACCAAGAAATATGCCTACTCACCCATCTTTAAATCACTATACCGATACTCTGGCAAATGGTGTAATGAACCTTTATAAAGATAAAAATTTTACCTTCAGAGTTATTACCCGTTTAGACCGTGATACATCGGGAATAGTTATTGTGGCAAAAAACAAACTATCTGCTCAGAAATTATCTTTAAATATGCAGAAAAAAGAAATAAAAAAAGAGTATTATGCAATATGTATGAATACTTTAAAAAACAAATCAGGAAGAATAGATTTGCCTATAAAAAGAGTTGACGGTTCAGGCATATTAAGAGAGGTCAATCCATTGGGAAAAGAGGCAATAACCGACTATGAGGTTGTTAAGGAAAAAGATAATCTATTCCTTGTAAAGTTAAACCCCTTAACAGGAAGAACACATCAATTAAGAGTACACTTATCTTATCTTGGAACTCCTATTATCGGGGACAGTTTGTACGGGCCTTTCGAAAAAGGAGAAAAAACTCTTCTTCATTGTAAAAAAATTAAATTAAATCATCCTTTAACAAATCAGGAAATGGTGTTTGATGCTCCGTTTCCCTGCGATATGGAATTTTAATTCAATTTAAAAAAGGGCGGATAAATTTATCCGCCCAAATTTTTTTAAAAAAACACTTGATTTTTAAATAAAAGTATGATAGTATAGTAAGAGTGATGCGGGAGTGGCTCAGTGGTAGAGCGTCACCTTGCCAAGGTGAACGTCGCGAGTTCGAATCTCGTCTTCCGCTCCAGAAAAAGCGACTTGTCAAAACAAGTCGCTTTTTCAGTTAAATCCATCTTGTGACGGAATAAATCCACTATCGCAGATGAAATCGCCTTTGGCGGATAAAAGACGGATTTAATTTCATCGTGAACAGAGTGAACGATTTCATTATTCAATATCCATAACTCTACTTAACATATTCCAATGGATTAACAAATACATCATCTTTTTTCAGTTCAAAATGCAGATGTTCTTCGTCAGCCGATTCAAAGATTGCCGTTTCTCCTACTCCGCTTATAACCTGACCTTCAGTTACACTTTCGCCTTTTTTCACCATTTTATCGCTTGACAAATTTTTATATATACTTTTAAATCCGTTATTGTGATTTATTACTATTACTATCCCCTCAAGAGAGTCGGTATAAATATCTTCAACCACGCCATCGGATACGGAAAAAACCGCTTCACTTCTTTTGGTTTTTATATCTATTCCGTTATGCGTTCTGTAATCTTCAAAAGTTTTTGAATAAACAAGATTATCTTTTGAAAACTCTTTTAAAACATCTCCCGTAACAGGCATTATTATTTTAAAGTCGTTTGATAATTTAGGTGCCATTACTTCGGTTGTTTCTTCGTTCTTCTTTTTTTCAACTGTTTTTACAATTGTTTCTTTCTTCTCATCTTTTTTTATTGCTGTTTCATTTTTTGAAACAGGTGGTGCATAAAACTCTACTTCGGGTGGTGGAGCAAGTGCTATTTTACGAGCCTTATATTCATTATAATATTTTACTCCGAACATTATCCCTGCAACCAGTACACATAAAAGACAAACTGAAAAAACAATATAATAATTCTTAAGTACCTTTAAAAATTTATCCATAAAAAATTCCTCCTGAGTATATATTAGCCATTTGGTCTAAATATTATACATATCCTTTAACTCAATACCGGAGTAATATTTTTTTAAAATCTGGTCGTAAGTATATCCGTTCTCTGCAGCATAATTTGCGCCATATTGACTCATTCCCACACCGTGCCCATTGCCTGTTACATTAAAAGTTACTTTATCACCTACTACTATTTCAAAATTTGTTGACCTTAAGCCGAACAAAGTCCGTATCTCAGTTCCTTTAAACTCTTTGCCTGCTATAATAACTGTTTTCACGCTTCCCGATTCATTATATGTAATATTTCCTATCCAACTTTTTTTGTCATTTCCGAAAGTTGTATCATTATTAATACTTTTTATTTTTTGCTTAAATTCTTCTATACTTACTTCTTTAATTGATTTAAATCTTGGCGATTTATCTTCTCCTTCGCTTTCCACACTTCTTAAATAAGGCAAAGCGTTCTGCCATACATCTTCGGAATTTTCAGTTTTACCGCTGCTTGTTGAATGAAACACTGCAGAAATAGGCTCATTATTATAAGTAATTATTTGTCCTCTTGTTTCGCTTATTGCGCGTTTAATTTTATTTTTATATGTTTTATCCCATTCTATCCCCCACTTTTTATCTGCTTCATCTTCTGTCATATATGCTTTACAATGGTTAAAATCAGTACACACAATTGCACCTTTGTGTTTTTCGTCCTTTACATCTTCCCTGTTTAAAATAAATGTACGTGCAGCAACTGCCTGCGCTTTTAATGCTTCCAGATTAAAAGACGGAGGCATCTCAGCAGGAAGAACTCCAACCAAATATTCTTCAATATTTATCTTCTCAACTTTATCAAGAGTATGAAAGTAAACTGATATGATTTTTTCATTTTCTTCATTTCTATTCATAACTTTATCCTCATTTTTAACATATACATTTTGCCCTGAAAACATTGAACTCAAGGCAATTATTAAAATCAAATTAAAAATCGGAATAAATAAATAAAAATATTTTTTTGCAAGATTAATTTTTCTTTTTTTCATTTTTTCTCACCTTTTTTCTAAAAAAAATTGACATATTGCACTGATTGTAGTATTATTATATCTATATATATATTATGAAAGGACAAGAAAAATACTTATGGATTTTAAAAACAAAGAAACCACATCAAATTATTTAAGTGAATTATCATCTATATCTACAATTCAGGATAAAATTCCTCAGGAAAAGTATATACAATATAATGTAAAAAGAGGTTTAAGAAACTCCAACGGAACAGGTGTTTTAGTTGGTCTTACCTCAATTGGTGACGTTACCGGATATATTATGGAAGAAAACGAAAAAATTGCAATTCCAGGAAAACTTCACTACAGAGGAATTGACTTAAATGACATAGTTTCTGATATACAATCTGACAACAGACATGGTTTTGAAGAAGTAATTTTCCTTCTTCTTTTCGGTGTTCTTCCAAACAAAGAACAATTAAAAGATTTCAAGGAACTAATTGCAACTTTAAGTCCTCTGCCCGAAGGATTTACGGAAGACACTATTTTAAAAACACCTTGCGAAAATATTATGATAAAATTATCAAGAAGTGTTCTTGCTCTATATTCGTATGACGAGGATGCAGAAGATAATTCTGTTGTTAATGTTTTAAAACAGTCTATCGGTCTTATTGCTAAATTCCCTATCCTTGCTGCTTACGGATACCAGGCTAAAGCACATTATTTTGATAAGAAAAGTTTATATATACATACACCAAAGCCTGAATACAGCGCTGCTGAAAACTTTTTGCATCTTGTAAGACCTGATAATAAATTCACTAAACTTGAAGCAGATATTTTAGATTTAATGCTTATATTACACGCAGAGCACGGCGGAGGTAACAACTCAACTTTTACAACACATGTTGTATCCTCTACAGGTACTGATATATATTCAGCTATTGCTGCAGCTATCGGTTCATTAAAAGGTTCTAAACATGGTGGTGCAAATTTAAAAGTTACATCTATGGCAAAAGATTTAATGAAAAACGTTAAAAACTGGGAAGATGACGAAAAAATAGAAGATTATCTGATAAAAATACTTAAAAAAGAGGCGTTTGATAAGTCAGGTCTGATTTACGGTTTAGGGCATGCTGTTTACACCATATCAGATCCACGTGCAGTTTTACTTAAACAAAAAGCTTTGGAACTCGCCAAAGAAAAAGGAGAAATAAAAAAATTCAAAGTATACGAAGCAATCGAAAGATTAGGTCCTAAAGCATTTAAAAAGGTTAAAGGTGCTGATAAAGAAATATGTGCAAATGTTGACTTGTACTCAGGGTTTGTATACGAACTTTTAGGTATTCCTACAGAACTTTGTACTCCTCTTTTTGCCGTTTCAAGAATTGTGGGATGGTGTGCTCATATTTTGGAAGAACATATTACAGGCGGAAGAATTATTCGTCCTGCATATAAAAACGTAAGCAAGAGAATACCATATACTAAACTAACTGACAGATAGTATATAGAATATTATTATCGGGCGGATGAAGGCATCCGCCCCTACAATTTTTATAAATATATGAATTTTTAAGGGAAAAAATATGATACTTGAAGTTAAAGATTTACTAAAAACCTTCTCAGGAGAGGTTATTTTAGAAAACATCAATTTTAAAATCGAAGATAATGACAGGATTGGCTTAATCGGTGCAAATGGTTGTGGTAAGTCAACCCTTCTTAATATGCTTACCGAAAATCTTTCCTATGATGAAGGCGAGATAATATATCATAATAAAGAAATAGGTTATCTTAAGCAAAATCCTGAATTTGAAACGGATAAAACTATTATTGATGAGGTACGTTCAGTATTTTGCGATCTTTTAAGTATCGAAAAAGAACTTAAAGAAATATATAATACAATTTCTGTTACTAAAGATGAAAAAGAACTTAACGAAATAAACAAAAAATATGCTAAACTTCAAACTTACTTTGAAGCAAAAGACGGATACAATATTGAAGTTAAAATAAACACCGTATTAAATGGAATGGGGTTTTCCGATAAAGATTATAATATGAGAGTAAACAATCTGTCCGGCGGAGAAAAAACAAGACTTGCTTTATGCAAATTGTTACTTAAAGAGCCTGCTCTTTTAATACTCGATGAGCCTACTAATCACCTTGATTTTAAAACGTTAAAATGGCTTGAAGATTATCTTTTAACATATAAAGGCGCAATTCTTATGGTATCCCATGACAGATACTTTTTAGACAAAACTGTAACAAGTATTTTTGAAATTTACAAAGGCAATTTAAAAAGGTATCAGGGAAATTATACACAGTTTGCACAAATAAAAAAGAATATGATTTCTTTTTTACAAAAAGAATATGAAAAGCAGCAAAATGAAATCGAATCATTAAAAGATTATATTGCTAAAAACAAAGTAAGAGCATCAACTGCAAAAAGTGCAAAAAGCAGAGAAAAAGCACTTGAACGTTTAGAATTAATTGAAAATCCAAAAGAATATTTGAAAACAATTTCTCTTAACTTTGAGTTTGATTATGAACCGTCATTCGAACTCTTAGAGGTTGAAAATTTATCCGTAAATATTGAAAGCACTCCCCTTTTTAACAATACTGATTTTAGTGTTAAAAGAGGCGAAAAAATTGCAATTGTCGGAGCAAACGGCATTGGTAAAACAACCTTTTTAAAAGCATTGATGAACAAAGCAGAATACAGTGGGAAAATCAAATGGGGAAAAAATTTAAGAATTTCTTATTTCGAACAGGAAAACCATTCCCTCAACTTAAATAACACACTTCTTAAGGAAATTATGGATAAAACAGATATTGCAACCGAACTGGAAGCAAGAAACGTTTTAGGAAGTCTTCTTTTGAGTGGAGAAGATGTTTTTAAGCAGGTTAAGATGCTAAGCGGAGGAGAAAAAGCAAAACTTAAATTTGCTATTATGAAGATTAAAAAAGGCAATATTCTTATAATGGACGAGCCTACAAACCATTTGGACCTATCCTCTAAAGAAGTGCTTGACGAAAGTTTAAATGACTATAACGGCACAATTATTATGGTTTCACATGACAGATATTTACTTAATAAAATTCCTACAAAAATAGCAGAACTTTCCAAAGACGGTTTTACCATTTACGAAGGAAATTACGATTATTATTTAGAAAATAAAATCGAAGTCGCAAAAGAACCTGTTATAAAAAAAGAAACAAAAGAAAAAGAAAGTTACTATCGTTCAAAAAAAGACCGTGCCGAAGAAGTCCGAATTTCAAACCTTATAAAGAAAACAGAAAAAGAAATTGAAGAATTGGAAGAACAGATAACCACTCTTACAAAAGAAATCTCAGACGAAAACATTTCGTCAGATTATGAACTTTTAAGTAAAAAATGCGAAGAACTTGACAAAACAAAAGAATTACTTAACGAAAAATATAATTTCTGGGAAGAACTCAATATGTAAACTTTGTGTTAAAATTATTGACTTTATCTCTTATAAATGAGATAATATATTAGTTGATAAAAAGTTATAAAAGTCAGCACATCATTACGGAGGTGTTAAAATGAGCAAAGAATTCAAAGCAACAAGCGTTGGGGGTCAGGCAGTTATTGAAGGCGTTATGATGCGAGGCAATAAAGAAATTGCAACTGCTGTAAGATGCCCTGATGGTCACATAGAAATTGAAAAAAAACCACTCAATTTACTTAGCATAAAATGGAAAATAAACAAAATACCAATCTTAAGAGGAGTTTTCTCCTTTTTTGAATCAATGTATACAGGTGTTTCCTGCCTGATGTTTTCAGCAAAGTTTTTTGAAGATGAGGAAGATTCCCCTGAAAAAATGTCTAAGTTTGAAAAATGGTTACAGGATAAATTCGGAGATAAACTGCTTACAATTGTAATGTATATTTCCGTATTGTTTTCACTGATAATCGGAATCGGATTATTTATGCTGCTACCTAATTTTTTAGCGGGTCTTATAAAAATTCCTTTTCCTGATATAAGCGTTGTTCTTTTAAACATCGTTGAAAGCATTGTTAAAATGTCAATATTCTTATTATATCTTTATTTGGTTTCTCAAATGGAAGATATAAAAAGAGTATTTATGTACCATGGTGCAGAACATAAATCTATATTCTGCTATGAACACGGAGATGAACTAACTGTTGAAAATGTAAAAAAATATTCCAGATTTCATCCGAGATGTGGAACAAATTTACTCGTAATAGTTATGATAGTGAGTATTTTGGTTTTTTCCTGTATCTCATGGGGTTCATTAAAGTATAGAATTTTCTACAGGTTATTATTACTTCCTGTTGTTGCCGGAGCATCTTATGAACTTATTAAAATTGCAGGAAAATATGATAATGCTTTTACTAAAATAATATCAAAACCCGGAGTTTTGCTTCAGCATCTAACAACAAAAGAGCCTGATGACAGTCAGATTGAAGTTGCACTTACTGCATTAAAAGCTGTTATCTCAGAAAACAGAGATGAAGACAAATGGTAAAAACAGTTTATGATGCCCTGTTATACGGGACAAATACTCTTAAAAAAAATAATATCGAAAGTTATTTGATTGATGCAAAGGTTATGCTTTGCCATTTATTAAACTGTGACAAAAATTATCTTTTAGTTCATAAAAATGACGAGATTTCTTCTGATTTGTTTTCAAAATATAAAGAATTTATAAATAAAAGAGCAGATAATATGCCTGTTAAATATATAACAGGCATTTGTGAATTTTATTCCCTTGATTTTTACGTTAATAAAAATGTCCTTATTCCAAGACCTGATACTGAAATTATTATAGACTGTGCAATCAAGGAATTTAAAAAAGACGAAGGATTAAAAATACTTGATTTATGTACAGGTTCAGGGTGTATAGGTATTTCCCTTGCCACCAGTTTTAAAAACAGTAATGTTACCATGGTTGATATTTCAGACGGTGCAATAGAGGTTGCAAAAAAGAATATTAGAAAACATAATTTGGAAAATAGAGTAAAAGTAATAAAAAAAGATATTCTTACAGATACTATAGATGAAAAATATGATTTAATTGTATCAAACCCGCCTTACATTAGCGAAAAGGATTATGAAATTTTACAAAAAGATGTAAAGGAATATGAGCCTGAGATAGCATTAATATCCCCTCAGGATGAATATAAATTCTATAAAAGAATAATTGATGTGTATTCTTTAAGTTTAAAAGAAAATGGAATAATTTTACTTGAAATGGGATATAATCAATGGGAATATTTATATAATTACGCAGATAAATCAAATAATTTTTGTAAAATTCAAATCGAAAAAGATTTATCTCAAATTAACAGAGTTTTAATTTTAAAAAAATAACTATAAAAGGAGAAATTACTATGAAGTATGTATGTAATGTATGCGGTTACGTATACGACGAAGAAGTTGGAGAACCTGATGCTAATATAGCAGCCGGTACAAAATGGGAAGATGTGCCAGAAGATTTTACCTGCCCTCTTTGCGGTGTTGGTAAGGAAGATTTTTCAAAAGCAGAATAATTTCTAAAATCAATTAGAAATGAGCATTTAGGAATTAGGAATGAAGCTATAAATTGCATTGCAATTTATGAAATTAATGGGAAGTCTTTGATTTCAAATTGTAGGGGCGCATTCATGAATGCGCCTTACAAATTCCCAGCGATAAATATTCCAAAGGAGAAAGAAAAATGAAAATTACAGATAACATTTATTACATAGGAATAAATGATAAAAATATAGATTTATTTGAAGGACAATACAAAGTAAAAAACGGAATGGCGTATAATTCCTATGTTATTATAGATGAAAAAATTGCCGTTTTCGATACAGTTGAAAAATCATTCGGTAAGGAATGGCTTTTAAATTTAGATAAAGTTTTAGACGGAAAAACTCCCGACTATCTTATCATTCAGCACATGGAACCTGACCATTCTGCCAATATAGATAAATTTATGGAAAAGTATTCTTCTGCTACAATTGTATCAGGCTCAAAATCATTCCCTATGATAAAACAATTTTTTGGAACAGATTATAACGATAGAATGTTAATAGTAAACGAAGGCGACACTCTGGAACTCGGAAACCATACACTTAACTTTATTAATGCACCTATGGTACACTGGCCTGAAGTTATTATGACTTATGAATCTTATACAAAAACATTATTTTCTGCTGACGGTTTCGGTAAATTCGGAACAATTGACACAGATGAAGAATGGTTAGATGAAGCAAGGCGCTATTATATTGGCATTGTGGGAAAATTTGGTACTCAGGTGCAAAATGTACTTAAGAAAGCATCAACTCTTCAAATAGAGAGAATTTGCGCCTTACACGGACCTGTTCTTTCTGATAATCTTTCTTATTATATAGATAAATATGATAAATGGTCTTCCTATACTCCTGAAGAAGACGGAGTTTTAATAGCATATAGTTCAGTATATGGAAACACTGAAGATGCAGTTAATATTTTAAAAAGCGAACTTGATAAGTTGAATTATAAAAATATATCAGTTTTAAATCTTACAAGATGTGATATGCACGAAGCTGTTGCACTTGCATTTAAATATTCCAAACTCATTCTTGCAACAACAACATACAACACAGGAATTTTCCCTTGTATGAGAGAATTTATAAATCATTTAACCGAAAGAAACTTTAAAGCAAGAAAAGTAGGTATTATTGAAAACGGCTCCTGGGCGCCAATGTGCGAAAAAATAATTAAGAAATCATTTGAAAATTCAAATGGAATTGAATATTTTGAAAAAACTATAAGTATTAAATCTAAAGTATCTGATAACAATATTGAAGATATTAAATCACTTGCTAAAGAGATTGTATCCAATTTATAAAGCTACTACTAATTATCTTAAAAAGAGGTAAGTTTAAAACTTACCTCTTTTATTAAACATTTTATAAAATATCATACCGACTATAAGGCTTACGCTTCCCTGAATCAGATTAATCGGTGTATTTATAAGTGATGGTATAAATCCATAAAGGAAACTTTCGAAAATAAGATATCCTGATACCATAAAAAATTCCGAAACAATTCCCCCTAAAAGGAATGGAAGAATATTATTATTTTTCAAAGACAAACGCTTATATAAAGAATAAAATATCAAAGCCATAAGACCTTTAATCAAAAATGTTACAGGTGCATATATGGTATATCCCAATACGATGTCAGAAAGAAATGATCCTATCGAAGCTGCTAAAAATGAGTATGAAGGCGGAAGAATCCATGCCGAAATCAATATAACTGCATCACCTAAGTTTATGTAACCTTTTGGAACAGGAATTTTTATAAGTGCAGTTACAACAAATATAACCGCAGCAAACATTGATGCTCTCACAATTTTTCTCGTTTTATTCATATATTTACATCTCCTTTTTTATTATTCTATCACACAATAAAAAATATGTAAATAAATTTGTTTGACTTATATTTACTTTTTATGTATAATGTATATTAAAACAACCGTTCTACAAGGAAGTGTAAAATGAAAAAACAAACTTTCCTCCCTAAAAGATTGGACATTGAAGGTAAATTCTTCGATGCTGAACTAGTAAAAAATATAAAAACAGGAATGATATACTGTCATTCCCATTTTTTAATATACTTATTTAAAAAGCAACATCTGAGTAACGTTGAATGTAAATTCGAACCCGGTACTGCAATTATATTAAGTCCGTTTGATTTTCAATATAACGAACATTATGATATAGAGTCATCTGATGCCTACTGCATAAAATTCACACATAAAATATTTAGCGAAAATCTTTATAAAATATGCAATTTTGACCACTTCCCCATTGTTGCTAAATTAAATAAAAAAGACTACATGGTGGCAGAAGGGCTATGTAATTTTTTAATTTCAGAAAAATCAAACAGAGCAACTCTTACACAGGAAATACTTATAAAAAATGTTTTAGAGCAATTGTTTATTATAATTTTAAGAAACTCCACAAAAAAAATTTCTCAGGTACCGTCAAACTTATCAATAGTTAATGCTCTTAACTATATTCACGAAAATTTCAGAAATAAGATTAGCATAAAAGACGTTGCTGATATATGTTACTATACACCTAATTATTTTAGTTATTGTTTTAAAAAAGAAATGGGCATTTCCTTTCAGAAATATCTATATAATCTAAGACTTGATTATGGATATAATCTTATAAAATACGGGAACAAAAGCTGTTCAGAGGCTTGCTTTGAATCAGGATTTACTTCTGTTGAATTTTTTTGTACTTCATTTAAAAATAAATTTGGATATTCTCCAAAGAAAACAACTTAATTATTATCATCTTCATTTATTCAAGCAAATCCTCTATTACATCTTTAAGATGCATCAAACTTACTTTATTAGAATTTAATGTAACCAAAATTTCCAGTGCTTTTTTAAGATTTACTGTTACATCACTCACACAAACAGTTCCTTTTTTATCCCTTATACTATATGTATTATACTGTCCAATATCTTCATCGTACTTATTTTCCATATATAATTCATAAGTAATTTCGTACTTTCCCAATATAAGCACTCCCTTTTCAACGCAATATTATGTCATATTTTCGCAAAAAATGCGAATTTTTATTTAAAAAAAATATTGCTTATTTCATTACAATTAAGTTTCAGCAATAAAGATATTCGTAAAACCTCTCCTACTTTAAATTTTGTTTTTCTTTCCAGTTTAGATTTTAAAGTTTTTTCAGAAATCCCCAATTCCTTTGCAAGATAAGGAATTGAATACCCTCTTTTACTGATTAAATTTTCCAACATTAAATTATTCCCCCTATTTCGCATTTTATGCGACAATTTTAATTTAACACATTAATTATTTCTTGTCAACACTTTTTCGCATTTTTTGCAAAAAATAAAAAAGTTTGTTGCAAGTTTAAAAAAAATATGTTAAAATTACTTTGAGGTGGTATAATGAACATCGGACAAAGAATGCGTGATAGACGAATTGAACTTAATATAAATCCCAAGGATATTGCCAAAAAAATCGGAAAGTCTGTTTCAACATATTACAGATACGAAACCGGAGAAATTGAAAAACTTACTATATCCAAAATGTGTGAAATAGCAGAATTTCTTAAGGTATCTCCTATTTATTTACTTCTTGGAAACAATTCTGAAAATGATACTACTACTGAAAAAGCACCTTCAACATATCAATTTCCAAACTATAGCACAACAAAATATAAAGCAAGCCAATCTTATGCCTCCTATCCCTCAGAAGAATATTCTACACAAAAAACAAAAGAGTTATTATTATCACTTGATATGTCAATTGAAGAGTTTTCTTCTTTGACTAATATAAGTGTAGAACAATTAGAAATTTATAAAAAAGGTCAGTGTCTTGTTGATCATAACCATATAATATCAATATCAAATGCATTAGATATACCACCAAGCGATATATTATTCAAAAGAGATGATAGTGCATTACTTAAAAAAATTTCGAAACTTAATGCAATGGAAATAAAAGAAGTTGAAAGATTTATAGATTCTATGGAAAAAAATAAAAGAAATAACAAAAAAAGCACGTATTAAAACAAATTTTATATTGACTTTTTAAATAAAATATAATATAATAATCTTTGTTGTGGATATATTTTATGCTGACGTGGCACAGTTGGTAGCGCACCTCCTTGGTAAGGAGGAGGTCGGCGGTTCAAGTCCGCTCGTCAGCTCCACAATTTATGCACCATTAGCTCAGATGGTAGAGCACCTGACTCTTAATCAGGGTGTCCAGGGTTCGAGTCCCTGATGGTGTACCAAAAAAGCACTTGATTTCACAAGTGCTTTTTTAATACACACATTCTCCATTTCACTACGACGGATGGCGATGTTCTCTTCGTTCCATCCCCATCTCGCAGGGACTTTGAACTATGAAACAATACGTTAAGATTGTTTCATTACTTTCAAACTGATGGTGTACCAAAGAAACTCTTAGAGCCTCAAAGCTTTGAGAGTTTTTTGTTTTTTGTCAAAACGCTAAAAAATGCATTTTGACTAAATTTTGACTAACAAATTTTTTTTGTAATATCAAAATAGTTATTAATTTTTCCAAAATATCCGTCATTATTTTTATTATCTAAATGAGTGTATATTTT
>SVKJ01000016.1 GCA_015068525.1 Oscillospiraceae bacterium
TGTGTTCTCGCATATCCATTATAACAGATATTTTAAATTCTGGCGAGTATGTTTTGAGTTTTTGTCCTTTTTTTGCCATAAAAATATGCACCTCCAAAAGTGTCTAACTTTTGGGGTGCATATCAAAACATCCCGTTTGTTTTTATCTTTTAATATGACCATTTCCTGTAGCAAATGCTATTATAACTCCATTTTCATCGGTTACCTCTATCTTGTAAACACAGGTTGATTTTGTTTCATTTACTTTTTTTGCCTCTGCATAAAGAATTTTACCTTTTCCTGCTCTTATATAAGATATCGACGCACTTTGTGTAACAGTAGAATTACCGCCAAAGTTTGCAGCAACGGCAAATGTAAAATCGGCAAGTGTAAATATTGCTCCACCGTGTACTGAGTCCATTGCATTTAAAAGTTTATCCTCTATATCCATACTGCATTTGCAATATCCATCACATACATCAAGTATTTCAATATTACATTCTTTTACAAATCGGTCAAACTTAAAATATTCTTTAACCTGTTCTAAATCTCCCATTCTAATTCATATCCTTCACAAGTTGCTCAACTGTTTTTCCAAATAACATAAGAGATAACTCATCTGCTGCATAAGACGGCATATATCTTTCAAGGTCAGATACAAACTGTCCCTGTTCTCCCGATGTCATTCCTTCAACAAATGTACCATTGTTATATCCGCCTTTACCATTATATATATTCTTTGCCTCTGTAATTTCAGTTCCGTATGTATTTACTACATAATTTTTTGTGTAAATTGCAATACCATTTTGGGCATCATTTTCAGTTTCAGTTAAAGTAGCATATATAATATTTAACACTTGCTGAGCTTTAGCACCAAATCTTCCGCCAAATCTTGTTATTGCCTTTTTTATTGTATTTATATTTTCAAGTGCTTCATCTTGTTTTGCTTTATCAATTGTAGGTTCGGTAGGTTTTTCATCCTCATCATCGTCAGGTTGTGTAGTGCCTGAGCCTGTATTGTCGCCTGAACCTGTATTGTCACCAGTTCCTGTATTATCGCCAGTTCCTGTGTTGTCGCCAGTTCCTGTATTATCGCCTGAACCTGTATTATCGCCAGTTCCTGTATTATCGCCAGTTCCTGTATTGTCGCCTGAGCCTGTATTATCACCAGAGCCTGTATTGTCACCAGAGCCTGTATTGTCGCCTGAACCTGTATTGTCACCTGAGCCTGTATTATCGCCTGAGCCTGTATTATCACCAGAGCCTGTATTGTCACCTGCCGAAGGTGGAATTATTGGCAAGACTGTTCCTGAATTTCCACCGCCGCCGACAGATCCTCCGCCACCGCCACCGGTAGAGCCGCCTCCGCCGCCACCGGTAGAAGTTCCTGTTGATGTGCCAGGTGTTGTGCCTGTGCTTTTAACAAAAGGGGAAACACTATGAGAAAGTTCGCCTCTTGTTATATTTTTGGTTGCACCAAATGTATTATCAGAATTTAAACTCATAAGTCTGTTGCCTAAAACTTTATTAACATAAGGAACTGCCCAGTCGGAAACTTCGTCTGAAATTGTTCCTGTAAAAGGTATATCATAAAGACCTGCAACTCTGCATATTACAACGCAGGCTTCTTCTTTTGTAAGATAGTCATTTCCTCTGAAAGTACCATCGTCATGACCTTTTATATATCCTGCTTTTTTGGCAATTAAAACATAAGAATAAAACCAGTCAGATGTAGAAACATCAGGGAAATTTACAGCATCTGCTTCGGTAAAATTAAAAGTCAGATTTATAATTTTACAAAGTTCTGCTCTTGTTAAAGGATTATTCGGTCTGAAAGAACTATCGGGATAACCTGATAAAATCCCACTCTCAACCATCTTATATATTGCCTGTCCCTGAGATGAAGACTTGTCAACATCAGTAAACTGGACTTGAGTTGTATTGGCATTTACTGTACACATTGAAAAAATAAGAGTTAATATAATAAATGCTGATAATATTTTTTTCATAATTTTCCACCTGTCTTTCTATTTTACAACAGGCAGAATTATCAAAATTCTGCCTGTTGTATAATTTTTTTAGTTTTGCCATTCTCTTGCTATAGTAATTACATTACCTTCGATAGATATTTCATATATATCTTCATTTACAACAACAAATCTTCCTGTTTTACCTTTAACAGTTATTTCATAAATATCTGCATTATTGTGAGTTGTACCGTTAAAGTCAGTATATGTTGTATTTTCGGCAACTAATATCTTATCTAACTTAGATAATGCCTTGTCAATATACTCATCATCAAATATAGCATCGGTAATCATATCATATCTTTCGTATGCTTCTCTTACCGCTTTTCTGAATTTAGCATAATCATCTGATTCGTATTTTTTATTGATAGGACTATCTTTATACCAGTTAAGAAGTTTATCAAACTGTTCAGGGAATTTAGATTTAATTATTCCTTCAACTTTATCAAAATACTTGTTATCAGGATCTTTTGTACCGTTTGCATATCCGTCTAAGAATTCAGCTAAAATATTTGCATATTTAAGAGCTAAATCTTCGTAACCTACAAGTATTTCATCTATCTCATCTTCTGAGAATAATTCTTTATACTTAGTTACAGCATCATCGCCTAAAATAACTGCGTTTAGAACTAAGTTGTAGTAGTAATTAAAGTCTTTTAACTGATATCCTGAATGTGTTGTAGTTTCATTTGCAATATCTCCGTTAAACAGAGATTTAACACTTAGAAGTTCAACAAGTTCAGGAAGATATTCATTTTCGTCATACTTAATCTTATCTTTAATCTTATCAGCTCTCGAATCATTTTCAAGTATGTCTACAAATGAATTATAAAGAGGAGTATAAATATCGTCAACAGGATTTATTATAAAGTTAAGTCCGCAGTCGATATATGCAACCTCTGCCCCGTTTTCAAGGTCATCCATTGCTTGTTCAGTTTGCGTTTTAAGACTCTCAAATGCACCATTGTATATTTCTTTAGCCTTTTCTTCAGGATAAATTTCAAATACTTTATCTATAATCTTCGCTGGAACTTTTGAAATTATAGATTTATAAGAATAATCCTTTTCAAGTTTTGCCTTTAATCCGTTTGCTATAAATATTGTTCTTTCATTTACTGTAAACTTATCTTTGTTATTAACCTCATAAACTAACTTATCTAGATCGGCTCTATAATTTGTTTCGATTATTCCGTCAACAACTTCATCTTTTACATCCTGATGATTGTCAAGATATTCTACCACTATATGAGAATAATTGTCAATTTCTTCTACATCATCATTATCAACAATATAATCCACTACTTTTGCAATAACTTCATTAGTATTGTTCTCAATCCATTCATGGAACTTATCTTTAGTAATATGTTCTGCTTCAGTTTCGGTAAATCCAAGACTTACTAAGAAATCCTTACTAAAATGCATTTCAGTATAATCTTTGATATGTTGCTGCTGGTTTGTATAAACAATTGATTTAGCAAGCATATCCTTAATATATGCTTTATCTGACGCATCAGTAGATGTGGCCATTTTGTCGAAATATTCAACAAACTCTTCAATTAATTTTTCATTTGAGCCGTCTAGTTGTTCTTTCGCACTGTCAACAATGAATTTTTCAACATTTTCTTCTCCAAGAACCTGTGAATATCTTACCATAATTTCCTGAATCAAGATATTATAGTTTTCATCAATAATATTCTTTTCGATAAGTTTTTCTATTATCTTATCATCCTGAGTAAGAAGATCTCTTGCTAAGTTTATAACTTCAAGATGTCCGTTAGATCTACCACCATTATTCAAGATATATACTGTATCCTGAGTATACATAAGATTCTTAATTGAATCTATTATTCTTGTGTCATCTTCATAGAACACATTGAATGTGAATGGATTTTTAGATAAACTTGGTGCATTGATGTTAATAGATATTCTCTTAACCTTTAAGAACACATCCATATCAGAGTTAACAACAACATTTTCGTCAAACAATTGCCATCTGCCATCAGCATCTTGATACCACCAGTCATATTCTAACATATCCTGATATTTTTCAGTATATATATCAGATACAGATGAATCTTTTACATAACCAGCATAGACAGAGTCTTCATCAAAGAAATCAACATCTGCATATTTCTTATCTTTAAGTGTAACATTGTCTATTGATTGTCCCGCGTATAGTTCAATCGGATCTCCCGCAAGAGTATCACCTGTCCACGCATTATAGTGGAATGTTACTTTAACAGGTGTTAAATCTTCCTCATCTACCCATTTAGCATAAAGTGTTATATCACTTGTAATCGGAGTAGAAAAGTCAAATTTATTTTCGTCACTGCATTCTTTGTCTGTAAACCATCCGAAGAATACAAATCCGTCCTTTTCAGGGTCAGTTAACGGTTTTGTTGCTGTTTTGTTTTCGTCAACTGTTATTGGAGCAACCGCACTTCCACCGTCGGTTTCAAATGAAACTTTATAAACTTTAATCCAGTTAGCAACAAGTGTAATGTCGCTTTCAACAGGTAAGTTAAAGTTATAAACTGTTCCGTTTAAGTACCATGCGTCAAATCTGTAACCGTCTTTTGTCATTATAACCATAGGTTCTGTAACCGGAAGTCCTTTTGCAACATAAACGTCTGGGATTGTGATATCACTCTTAGTATCAAACGATACTCTGTATGTTGTTCCGCTGCCTACATCTTTTAGCCAGAATGCATACAATGTAATATCTTCAGTTATTTTTGTTGTTGCATCAAATAGGTTTGTTCTGAATTCATCTGTGTACCAACCGTCAAATTTCCATCCGTCCGCTACAGGGTCAGAAGGCATTTTACCTTCCATTGTTTCATTATAGTTAACAGTAACAGGAGCTGTTACAGTTCCTAAGATTGTGTCAACAAATGAAACTGTGTAAGATTCTTTTGCCCATTTAGCAAACAATATCAATGTCTGGTTTGTTTCAAGCGCTGTTTCAAAGTCAAATTCATTGGTTAACTGAGAGTCAGTGTACCAACCTACAAAAGTATAACCGTCTTTTTCAGGATCCTGAGGTTTTTGAACTCTGTGATATGCTTCTACGGTCTGAGGCTCAACATAACTTCCACCATTTGTTACGAATTGAACGTAGTTCTTACCGCCCGCTTCCTGAGCTTTAACTGTGTAATATGCTTCAAAAGTAATATCCGATGTAATCACGTATTCAAAGTCTTTATCAGCAGGTAATCTTTCATCATCTATCATCCAGTTCTGGAAATAATGGTTACCTGTTAAAACACTCTGATAATCTTCTGCGTAATAATCATTAGGTCTAATAACAGTTCCGTAAGGAACATCTCTTATTACAAATCTGTTTCCATGAGTTGTTACGTTTTCTCCACCAATTTGTGAAGATGCTTTAAATGTTACATCATACTTACTTACTTCAAGTTTTGCATATATTATAACACTTCCTAATATTGTATCTCCCCAGATATATCTGGTTGAGTAAGTATTATCTGTATAGTAACCTTCTAAAGTAAGACCTGTAACAGTTGGATCAGAAGGCTGCTTGATTGTGCTTCCTTCTTCGAGTGTATATACATAGTCATTACCAGTGCCGTTATAATCTTTAATTGTTACTGTATATACATTCTTTGTTGAATATATTGCTTTTGCAGTTTTTGCTTCAGTAATATCAACTGTCATACCTTGTCTGATTTCAACTCCGTCAATTTCCCATCTTACAAAGTTTTGTGACGTACCGGCAGGAGTCGGAAGTTCAGGATATTTACCGTCAAAAGTTACAGTAATAAAGTTTGGAGTAACAGTACCTTCTCCCATAGTATCAAAAGTAATTCTGTACTCATTTGGTTGCCATATAGCATATAAAGTTATATCTTTTGGAATATTATATTTAAAAGTTTGACCTAAAGCATAAGTTGTTCCGCTTCCATCCTTTTTGGTATTCCATTCTTTAAGAGTATAACCCCATTTAGCAGCATTATATCCATTAGCAACAGTTACATTGCTATCGAAAATAACACTGGTATAAGAATCCCAAATCTGACCGTCATTTCCGTCATATAAAATTGTATATTCATTTGGTTCCCATACTGCATACAAAGTAATTGTTCCGTTTGGTTCTGCAAGATTATAAAGTCCATCCTGATAGTCTTTGTATTTAACAGGTCCGTCCGAAGTTTCTGCCCAACCTTTAAAGCCGTAACCTGTCTTTTCATATCCGTTTGCAGGAAGTCTGTATGTTGTATCATACTTAAATGTGCTGTTTGGATGTGTTCCACCTGTTGCACCATTGCCGCTATAGATAACGGTATAAGTTTGTGGAATCCATCTGGCAGTAAGAGCTATATCCTTTTTAAGAGGTGTTGCAAAGTTATAAAGTTCATCGCCTACATACCATCCGTCAAATGTATAACCATATCTTGATGGATCGGTTGGTTTTACTGCAGTCTTACCATATTCTACAGATTGAGAGGAAACATCAGTTCCGCCGTTTGAATCAAATGAAACTGTATAACGTTTTGCTTCCCACTTAGCATAAAGTGTAACAACCACTCCGTCTTCAGATGTTAAGTTTTTAACACTTTCTTTATCGGCAAAGTTTCTTTCAACACCATCTGTTACCATAAACCAATTTACAAATGTATAGCCTTCTCTTTCAAATGTGTTTTCTGCTAATGCCTGTTCAACATCATAGGCAAACGGCATATCAGCCATTGAACCTGTACCACCGTTTGGATGGAATTTAACAGTATATTTATTTGCAGCCCATTTCGCATAGATTACAGTATCACTTACTACCTTGCTGTTAAAGTCGTATTCATTTATAAATGATGCGTCTTTATACCAGCCTTTAAATGCATAACCTGTTTTTTCAGGGTCAACTGCGGGGCGTGTTGCTTTACCATTTTCAATTACTGATTGAGGAGCAATCGATGTTCCGCCGTCTGTATTAAAGGTTACATTATAGTATATATCCTGTGCCCATTTTGCTACAAGTGTAACATCATTTATTATAGTAACTGTAGCACCATTTGTAACAAGTATATCAGTTCCTTCTATATACCAACCTGCAAAGTTCATTGTGGTATCACTATGTGTTGGTGTTGGAAGGCCAGCATATTTATCTCCATAGGTTACATCCATTGTTGCAGGAGTAACTGAATTACCACCATTTACATCAAATGTAACAGTAGATTGAACACCATTCCATATTGCATATAGAAATACATCTTTGCCATCATACTCGGATGTTAAGTTTTTAACTGACTCCTCATCCTCATAAGTTATACCTGTGCCGTTTTCTTCAGTGTTCCATCCGCCAAAGTTGTATCCTTCTCTTACAAATGTATTCTTTGTAAGTTTTTGTTCTACGTCATATACGAAATCCATATACATCATACTGCCTGATGCACCATTTCCTACAAAGTGAACACGATATGTAATTGGTTTCCATACTGCATATAAATTAATTGTGCCATCAGGTTCAACAAGACTTTCAGCCGGTAACCATGTATGAAGATTCTGTCCATTAGTGAAGATTACATTATCTTTATCAGTTTTAAAAGCCCATCCTCTGAATATATAACCTGTTTTAACAAATAAATTTGTATTAAGTTGTTGAACCGTACCATAAACATACGTTATGTCGTTCATTTCGCCATCAGTATTGCCCTGACCGTTAAACTTAATTTTAAATCTCTTTGCTTCCCATTTAGCCTTAAATGTTACATTTTCTTTAACAACATAATTTTCATTAACAAGTGTACCGTCAAGATACCAGCCTAAGAAATTATAACCTTTTCTTTCAGGGATTGGTAATGTGCCAACCTTGTTATTATAAGAAACAACTATTTCAGAAGGATTAACAGTTCCTCCATTAGGGAATAGTGTAACAGTAAATGTATTTAAAGTCCATTTAACATAAATTGTGGTATCTTTAGTTATAGCAGTATCAAAATCAAACTGAGTCTGATAACTACTGTCAGCATAGTAACCACCGAAAGTATAACCTTCCTCAGTAAGTGTACCATGATTTGTTACGGTTTCTCCGTCAATGACTGTTTCCGTTTTATCAGTTCCGTCTGTATTAAATCCCTTGAATGTTACTGTAAAGGTTTCTTTATTTGTCCATCTTGCAAAAACTTCGGTATTCTGAGTTATTTCAACTTTATTTCCTGCTTTTATTTCGCCTGTCCAGTTAACTTTATCTGTGTACCATCCTGCGAATTTCATTTGAGAATCAGAATGTGTTGGTGTCGGAAGAGACTGATAATTTGCGTCATAAGTAACTTCCATTCTGTCAGGAGTAACACTTCCGCCGTTTGCATTAAATAAAAGTGTATAGGTTTTAGCAGTCCATTTAGCAGTAAATGTCACATCACCTTTTACAACATAAGATGCATCAACCTTAGTATCCTGAATATACCAACCGTCAAAAGTATATCCTGTCTTTTCAGGTGTTGGTAATGTTCCTACCTGTTTATTATATTCAACCGGAATTGTTGCAGGTGTAACAGTTCCGCCGTTTGCATCAAGTGTTACTGTATATGCATTTGCAATCCATTTTGCTTTAAATGTTACATCGCCCTTTACAACATAGGTTGCATCAACTTTAGTATCTTCAACATACCAACCGCCAAAAGCATATCCATCTCTTGTTGCAGAAGGTAATTCTCCAACCGCTTTGTTATATTCAACTTTTATTTCTGATGTTGCGGTTGTTCCCCCGTTTGCATCAAAGGTTACTGTGTAGGTATTTGCAGTCCATTTAACATAAATTGATGTATTGGAATTTATTACTGTATTGTCAAAATCAAATGTTGTACTGTAGGTATTGTCAGCAAAGTATCCTCCAAAAGTGTGACCTTCTTTTTGAGGGTCAGCAGTCGGTTTAACTGCTTTTTCTCCGCTTAATACTGTTTCAGTTTTATTTGAGCCATCTGCATTAAATCCTACAAAGGTAACAGTATAAGGAACTTTATCAGTCCATTTAGCATAAACTGTTGTATTGGCTGTAATTTCTACAATATTTCCTTGTTTTATTTCTTTTGTCCATATATCTTTATCAGTAAACCATCCGGCAAAGTACTTTCCATTCATAGTTGGCTGAGGAAGACTTGGATAGTTTGCACCATAGGTAACAGTTATAGATGAAGGTGTTACTTGATTGCCTCCGTTAACATCAAATGTTAACGTATATTCATTTGCTTTCCATATTGCATATAAAGTAACTGTTCCTTCAGTATCTCTTAATTTTGATACCTGTGCTTTATCAGTATATGTTGCTGTAGTTGCATTACTATTGGTTGACCATCCTAAGAAGGTGTGCCCTGTTTTTACAAACTGGTTATCACTTAATGCTTTAGTTTCAGTATATTTAAAGGTTTGATCTGCTACAGTTCCGCTTGTTGCACCATTACCGTTAAAGGAAACTGTATATGAGATTTCTTCCCATACTGCATACAAAGTAAATATTTCGCCTTTTTCACTTGCAAGGTTCTTAACAAGTGCATTATTGTCATATACCTTTTGACCTTGAGCATCGGTCGCCCAACCAACAAATTTATAACCTGTTCTTGTATAACCATTTGATGTAAGTGCAGTTTCTACATCATAAGTAAGTTCCTGATCGGACATTGAGCCATTTGTTGCACCATTACCATTAAATGCTACATAATATGTATTTGCTTCCCATACAGGGTAAAGTTCAACAACTGCTCCATCTTCTGCTGCAAGATTTTTAATTTCGTCAAGGTCTTCATAAATTACACCTGCAGTGTTTCTAAGCAGTGCAAATGTTCTTAGTGACGGATTTGGATTTACTGTTGTCCATCCTAAGAATGTATAACCTGTTCTTTCAAATAGGTTAGGTGTAAGATTATCAGTTTCGTCGTAAACGTGTTTTGATTCATAAGTTTGACCAACCGAAGATGTATTGGTAGCATAAGTACCAACGTATCTTACAGTATATGAGTTTGCTTCCCAAACTGCATATAAGTTAAATACTTCGTCCTGAGTATCTGCAAGGTTTTTAACCAGATTTTTATCAGCATATTTAATGGTTGTTGCACCATCGATTTCTGCCCAACCTAAGAATGTATAACCTGTTCTTTCAAAACCGTTTTGTTTTAGGTTATAAGATGTATCAAATGTAAATGTATCATCTGTCATCTGACCACCTGTAGCATTTATCGCATTATATCTTACGATATAAGTAACAGGTGTCCATACCGCATATAAGGTAACTGTACCGTTATTTACGGCAGTAAGATTTGTTACTGCTGCGCCGTTATCATACGCTTTTGTTCCATTCTGAGTTAAAGACCAGCCTCTGAATGTATAACCTGTTCTTGTAAATGTATTAGCAGTTAATGTACCGCTTACATCATAAGTAAAGGTAGAATTTGGCATAGAGCCTGTTCCGCCATTTCCGTTATAAGAAACATAGTATGTATTTGCTTCCCATACTGCGTATAAAGTAACAACTCCGTCTTTTTGGGTTGTAAGAGTTGAAACTGCAGTACCGTCAGTTAAATCAACAGTTGTGCCACCCTGTGTTTTAGACCAGCCAATAAAATGATAACCCTCTTTTGTAAACGCATTTAATGTAAGTTGTGATAAGGTATCATATTTATGAGTTGAGTTAATCATTGTGCCTGTTCCGTTTGATGCATTATATGAAACATAATATGTATTTGCTTCCCATACTGCATATAGAGCAACTGTTCCGTTGTCTTCTTTTGTAAGATTACTAACAGAATTTTCATTTTCAAGCATTTTCATTCCGTTTGGATAGAACGCCCATCCTTTGAATGTGTATCCTGTTTTTGTAAATGAATTTAATGTTAAGTTTTTAGTTTCGTCATAAGTAAAGTTCTGGTCTGCCATTGTACCTGTTCCGCCGTTTGCGTTAAAGGATACTTTATAGGTATTTGCAGTCCATTTAGCATAAATATTTATAATCTGTGCGGTTTGTTCATTTATAACAGTACCGAATGTATAAGATGTTGCAAAGGTATCATCTGTAAACCATCCATCAAACTTCCATCCGTCTTTTGAAGGTTTCAAAGGTTCAGTTACTGCACTTTCATTTTCAACTTTCTGTTGAACTGTCGTTCCGTTTCCATCATAGTTAATAAAGTTTATGGTATGAACTACTTTTTCAGTCCACTTAGCAACTGCGGTTTTATTTTCTGTAACAGTTACTTTCATACCATCTGAAACTTGCGCACCATCAATAAACCAACCAACAAAATTATATCCGTCTTTGGTAGGTATAGGTAAATTATTATATGTAGAATCATAGGTAACAGTCATTGAAGATGGATTTACACTTCCACCGTCAGCATTGAATGTTACTGTATATGTTTCTTTCTGCCATACTGCGTAAAGTGTAACCACTCCGCCGTTTTCTGCAGTAAGATTTTTAACACTATGGTTGTTGTCATACACCTTTTGTCCGTCAGGTGTTGTTGCCCAACCTGCAAATTTATAGCCTGTTTTAGTGTATGCATTTGACGACAAAGTTTTTTCTACATCGTAAGTAAATGACTGGTCAGCCATTGTACCTGTTGCCATCAAATCATTTTTATCAAATTTAACAGTGTAGTTGTTTGCTTTCCATACTGCATACAAGGTAACAGTTGCTCCGTTTTCAGCTGTAAGATCAGAAATTACTTCCCCATCTGTCAAATCAACGGTTGTACCGCCCTGAGTTTTTGACCAGCCAATAAACTGATATCCTTCTTTTTCAAACACATTCGTGCTAAGAGCCGAAGTTGTACCATATTTATGGGTAGAATTACTCATTGTGCCTGTACCATTTGATGAGTTGTAGGCTACATAATATGTATTTGCTTCCCATATTGCATAAAGAGTATATGTACCCTGTGTATCTAAAAGATTTTTAACAGCCTGAGAATCAGAATAGAAAATACCGCTTCCGTCCGATAAAGTGTTCCATCCTTTAAATGTGTAACCATTTTTTGTAAATGCATTCGCTGTTAAGTTAGCCTCAACATCATAGGTAAGAGTCTGATTTTGCATCTGACCCTGACCGCCATTGACATCAAATGCTACATTATATGTAATCGCTTCCCAAATTGCATATAAATCTATAACTGCACCATTTTCAACAGATAAGTTTTTAACGGATTGACCATCAGTGTACATAACATTACCTGTTGGAGTTTGCGCCCAGCCTTTAAATGTATAACCTGTTTTGGTAAATCCATTTAAGGTTAATGCTTTTTGTTCGTTGTATTCAAATGAGAGTTCAGCCATAGTACCTGAACCTGTATTTGAATTGAATTTAACTTTATATGTGTTTATCTGCCATTTTGTATAAATGGTAAGATTTGCCGTTACAGGCTGAGTGAAGTCAACCTGAGTAGTTAAACCGCTATCCGCGAAGTAACCTTTAAATGTATATCCTTCTTTTGATGGATTTTCAGGTTTTATGATTTTTTCGCCGTCTATAACATCAAGTGTTATTGAATCGCCGTTTGCTTTATAATTCTTTATTTCAACCTTAAATACATCTTTATCAGTCCATTTTGCTTTGGCTGTTGAGTTTTCTGTAATTGCAACAGTTCCACCTTCAACAATCTGATTTATTCCTACAAACCAACCTGCAAAGTTCATAGCAGGGTTAGAGTGTGTCGGTACAGGAAGAGTTTGATACGTTTCTCCATAAGTAACAGTAACAAACGAAGGTGTTACCTGATTTCCGCCGTTTGCATCAAATGTAATAGTATATGTTTTTGCAGACCATTTCGCTATAAATGTTACATTATCTGTTACTACATAATTTGCATCAACTTGCACATTTCCAGCATACCATCCATTAAAAGTATAACCATCTTTTGTAGGTATTGGTAATGTTCCAACTTTATCATTATAATTAATTTGTTTTGTAGCAGGTGTAACAGTACCGCCATCAGCATTAAATGTTATTGTATAAACATTAGGAATCCATTTTGCTGTAAATGTTACATTACCTGTTACTGTATAATTTTCGTCAACCTGATTAGCTCCTATAAACCAACCGCCAAAGGTATAACCTTCTTTTGTCGGTGTAGGTAATGTTCCGACTGCAGTATTCTTATCAACTGTTTTTGTTTCAGGTGAAACTGTACCGCCGTCAGGGTTAAATGTTACTGTATATTTACCTGTGTCAGGTGTCCAGTGTGCAACTAAAGTCATATTCCCGGAAGCAAGATCAGTAGGATTAACAGGTGACTGATTCTGGTAATACCAACCTGCAAATATATATCCTGATTTTGTCGGTGTAGGTAATTGTGTACCAAACTGACTGTTTAAAAGAAGTGTCACTGTAGCAGGAACACCTGTACCCCCGTTTGCATCAAGGGTAATTGTTGCGGTAAGTAATGGCCCCGGAGGAGGTGTTCCTCCGCCTCCGCCTCCGCCGCCGCCACCGCCGGTAGCGTCAGTTTTGAAGGTTGCAGATGTGATAATATTTATATTGTTAAACACAGTTTCTGTTCTGTAATTATCAAAGTGGACATTTGAATTTATATTTTTAACGACAACATTTTCTCCTACTGTCACATTAACAAGTTTAACTGTCGCAGCACCTCTTACTAATAGTCTTCCCTGAACTTTAACATTGGTAAGTGTAACTGTAGATAAGTTGGCACCATCACCTATAACTAAGTCACCGGGAACAGTAAGATTTGATAAATTAATATTTTCATGCCTTATAAGTGAACTGTCAGCACCTGTGGACGAATAAGTACCTCCAGTTACAAAATAAGTTTTGAATATATTATGCATAAACTGAGCAAACTCTGCTCTTGTTATATTATCTTTAGGTGTAATTTCGCTATCCTGATTACCGTTTACATAGCCTTTTTTAGCAAGAATTGACAAATATTCTTTTGCCCATGCGCTGATATTCCAGGAGTCAGTAAATCTATTTAAAGAAGAGTAATCAGAAGATGACAAAACAAGCGCTCTTGCTAAAACTGTAAACGCTTCTTCTCTTATGATAGGGTCATCAGGGCGCATAGTATTACCCGCGTCACCTACAAAAACACCCATGTGCACTGCTTTAGCGATATCGTCATAATACCACTGAGAAGAAGACACATCGTAAAATCTCGATATATCCGTCTTGATATTCGCACCAAAAGCTCTTACGATAATTGCAGCCATTTCTGCTCTTGTAAGATTCACTTCGGGGTCCAGATTACCGTTTTCCTTTCCGTAAAGTATCTGATTTTTAACTGCGGCATTAAGAGCCTCAGTTGCCCAGTAATCCTCACTTGGATATGTACTTGCACCTACTGTTACGGTAAAGAATGATAAAATTACCGCAAGAACAAATACAAGTGATGTTAGTTTGAATACTTTTTTCATTA
Organism: Oscillospiraceae bacterium; assembly: GCA_015068525.1. Lineage (NCBI taxonomy): Bacteria > Bacillati > Bacillota > Clostridia > Eubacteriales > Oscillospiraceae > Oscillospiraceae bacterium. The sequence continues at coordinate 14,384 of SVKJ01000016.1, forward strand.
AAGTCGTCCACCTTTCATTGCTTTAATATCTATAGTAAATGGATATAATCTACATATACTCATTTATATAATAAGATTTCGTAAGTTGTTTCTTTTCATGATATGCATTATCAATTTGTGTAACAAGGTCAGTGCTTTGCCCTGCATTCTTTAAAACCTTTTCAAGTTCTGAAAGCACATTTGCAACCTCAGTATCACACTCTTTCTCGAGAGCTGAAAGTTTAGGAAATCCGTAAGACATAAGTTCCTTTTTTTTGGCTCTTTTTTCCTCAACCGTCGGAAGATGCTCAAACTGACTTAATGCCCAACTTTCAAGTGCTGATAATTCGCTTGTAAATCTCGCTTCAATTACATAAATCTTGCCGACAAGTTCTGCTATTTTTTCATTCGTTTCATTTCCCTTATTTTCATTTGCAGAAGTTTCGGGCTTTTTAGTCTGCCCTGTGGAATCATTTTTATTTTGTTTTACTTCTTCAACCGTTGTTTTACCAGTAATTATATTTATAACTTCTTCTTCTGTTATGTTACCTTCGGTAAATTCTTTTTTTTCTTCCTCAGTAAGAGGCCTTACATTTTCAACTCCTGCCTCTTTTAAGGCTTCCTGCTCTTTTTTTGCACTTTCTTCCTTTTTTATATCAAGGTTTTCTTTTGTTTCAAAAAGTCCATCTTTTACTGCTATGATAAGGTCATAATTATATATTACTGCGGTTGCAATTGCAATTAAAAAAGCTGCAACAACACACAAAATTATTATTCTCTTTTTACTCATCTATTCCACCTCGCAAAAACTTAGTTGCTTTCTTGGGTACAAAAACCCAATGTAGATAATTATACTATTTTATTATAATATTTTATACCCTGAATGTCAAGTAAGATAGAGATATTTATATTAGTTTTTTTTGGATATTTTTTTAGATTAGAACACTCGTTTGAAAATATCACCAAAAAAGGGACTGTCTCTTTTTTGGTGATGGTTTGTTTCTTTTTTTATAATAGCAAAAGAGGATGCTTTCGCATCCTCAAAAAAATTTAATCTAATATATAAACCTTTACATTTCTTACACCAAACTGTAAGCATTCACTTTTTGTATCCATATATAAGTCAATTCTGTTGCCTTTTATAGAACCACCTGTATCTCCTGCTACGGCATATCCATAAGTGAAATTACCGTTAGAAGATTCTATATACAGTTTTGTTCCAAGTGGAATAACTGACGGGTCAACTGCAACAACCCCTCTTTGAGATTTCATTCCCGATGCAGTTCTTCCTTTTAAGCAATATGCAGTAGCACGGCACTCGATAACTCTTGAAGACCTGATTTCCCCGCTTCTTGAAGTTTGCACCGAAGCAATAACTCCATATTCTAAAACTTTATTGACAGGCTTTTTGGTAATCTTTTCAGAAACCAACTCTTTTTCAACAATCTCACCGTTATGTTTAACAACACGATAGGTAAGAGTTTTTTCACCATTAACGCCTTGTTTGGACACTCTTGTGTTACCTGAGGCAAGATTATAGTTTGCTTTTCTTGTTGTTTCAAACGGAACAGATTCAACTTCAGTTATTTCTTCATATACTTTTTTAATAACTTCAATTTTCATACCGTCTGTGATAACAGCATCTCTCGGTGTAACGAGCAACATATCATCAGCGATTGCTACTCCGGTTTTAGAAAGAACATCCGAAACAGTAGTTAAAGTTGTAAATATTTTTTCGTCATTTCCGTTAACACTCAGTGTTATCTCTTTTGCTCTTTTAATTTCAATATGTTTAATTTCCTTTAAGTCAGCGTTTAAGTCTAAGGACAATTCATCGAATTCGCTAACCTTGATTCCTGCTTCCTTTAGTGCATCCTCAACAGTTTTTGAATATACAAATGCTTGTTTGACCACTCCGTCGTCACTTACTGTAATTTCATATTTCGTTAGATTAAGCATAAGCGCAATTGCAGATACTGACATTACAAGAGCCAGACTGCAGATAATTAAGGATTTCAAAGAAAAACAGGACTTTAAATATCCTATTATCTTTTTCATAATTCCTCCATTTTAAAATGTAAATTTTTGGGTTAAATTGTCGTGTTTTTTAACAACGGTTACTTATTATACACAAAAAAACTTCATTTGTCAAGTTTTTTTATTTTCATAACTATTATATACCCTTTTTTACTAAATTATTCCTAATTTTAAAAGTGCAGTTTTTGCCGCCTCTTTTTCTGCGTCTTTTTTTGTTTTGCCGACACCTTTTGCTATAACTTTTCCGTTTAATAAAACCTGTGATGTAAAGACTTTATTGTGATCAGGGCCTTCTTCTTTAACAATTTCATAAGTAGGTGCAAAAGCATTATCTTTTTGCACGAATTCCTGCAAAACTGTTTTATAATCTTTAATATTTCTTCTTTTAACATTAGATTCAATTTCTTCTTGCAAAAGGTTTATTATAACCTTTTTAGCACACTCAATCCCGCCGTCTAAAAATATTGCTGCAAAAACTGCTTCCAAAGCATCAGATAATATAGATGGTCTTCTTCTTCCGTCTGACTGCTCTTCGCCTTTTCCCAAGTGAATTTCCTCGCCAAGCCCAATTTTTAAGGCAATTTTATAAAGACATTCTTCGCAAACAACATTTGCGCGTACTTTTGTAAGTTCCCCTTCGGGTAAATCTTTATAATTTTTATACAGATATTCAGCAACGCTGAACCCTAAAACCGAATCACCTAAAAATTCAAGTCTTTCATTATTTCCTGAAAATTCACTTTTTCTTAAATATGATTTATGGGTAAGTGCATTATCAAGAAGCATTTTATCACGAAAATCATATCCTAAATTTTTCTCTAACATAACACATCAATTATTCCTTAGTTTCCTGGGTTGTTTCTTGGGCTGTTTCCTCAGTTATTACTGTTTCTTCAACTGTTTCGTTGACACAAACATCGGTAAAATAATCATCTTCAAAAACAACTTCTTCCTTTTGATAAGGGAAAATTTTAATAAATTCATCTGCTTCAATCTTTTCTTTTTCGAGTAAGACTTTAGCGACTTCATGAAGTTTATCCATATTTTCGTTAAGAAGTTTTATACAAATATTATAAGCATTGTCAATAATATTTGAAATTTCTTCGTCAATTATTGCCGCGATATGCTCAGAGTAATCCCTTGTGCGCCCAAAATCTTTTCCTAAGAACACTTCGTCATTACTTGCACCAAAAACCATAGGTCCCAACTTTTCGCTCATACCATACTTTGTAACCATATCTTTTGCAATTTTGGTTGCACGTTCAATATCGTTTGACGCTCCTGTACTTATATCGTTAAGGACAAGTTTTTCAGCAACTCTTCCACCGAGCAACGAATTGATTTCTTCCAACATTTCCGTTTTGGAAGAATAGGATTTATCGCTTGAAGGTAAGGAAAGTGTATATCCTCCTGCTCTTCCTCTCGGGATAATGGAAATCTGATGAACTTTATCCAAAGTAGGCATAAGCGCTGTAATAATAGCATGACCTGCTTCGTGATATGCAGTAAGTTCTTTATCCTTTTTGGTTCTTTTTCTTGTTTTCTTTTCCGGACCTGCTATAACCTTAATCATAGCATCTTCCATATCTTTATTGCTGATTTTTGTACGGTTATCTCTTGCTGCTAAAAGCGCAGATTCGTTAAGAAGATTTTCTAAATCTGCACCGGTAAATCCCTGAGTGGTTTTTGCAATAACCGATAAATCTATATCATCTTCGAACTTCTTATTTCTTGCGTGGACTCTCAGTATTGCTTCTCTCCCTAAAATATCAGGATAGCCTACTAAAATCTGCCTGTCAAATCTGCCCGGTCTTAAAAGTGCCGGGTCTAATATATCAGGTCGGTTAGTTGCAGCAATAACAATTATATTAGTGTTTGATGTAAACCCATCCATCTCAACCAAAAGTTGATTAAGAGTTTGTTCTCTTTCATCATGGCCTCCGCCAAGACCTGCTCCACGGTGCCTTCCCACTGCATCTATTTCGTCAATGAAAATAATACAAGGAGAACTTTTTTTAGCCTGTTCAAATAAATCTCTTACTCTTGATGCCCCCACACCGACATACATTTCAACAAAGTCTGAACCGCTTATGGAGAAGAATGTAACACCTGCTTCCCCTGCAACTGCTTTGGCAAGAAGTGTTTTACCTGTTCCGGGAGGTCCTACAAGAAGCACTCCTTTAGGAACTCTTGCGCCTATATCGGTAAATTTCTGAGGTTCTTTTAAAAATTCAACTATTTCGGCTAAATCTTCTTTTTCCTCATCAACCCCTGCCACATCTTTAAACGTAACAGAAACGTTTTCTCCGTTTACAGCTTTGGCTCTGCTTTTGCCAAAGTTCATTATTTTACCACCGCCCTGCGACTGACGAAGAAATACAGTCCAGAATATAACAATGGCACCGATTATAAGAAGAGTCGGTAAAAAAGAAATCCACCATGGAATTTCTGCAGGTTTTCTCGTGTCAACCTTTATTGTTCCTGCTGTAATCTGCTCTAAAATAACAGGGTCTATATCCTGCCTTAGCGTTAAATAATTGGGAATAGAAACTTCTGCCACTTTATCATCATTGTAAGTAGCAACAGCAGTATTTTCTACTATAACCAATTCTTTAACAAGTCCTGCCCTTATATCAGCCACAAGTTCAGAATAAATTTTCACATCTGTTTTTTCAGGCATAGTAAGTGCAACTATTGCAACAAAAACAGATATAAGAAGTAGATAAAATGCAATCTCTTTAATGTGTTTTTTCAATTTTTTGCCTCCTAATTAAGCAGTTAAATCAGTAACTGCTTACTCATATATTTCCCTTTTAAGCACCCCTACAAACGGAAGGTCACGGTATTTTTCTGCATAATCAAGCCCGTACCCTATAATAAATTCGTTTGGAATATCAAAGCCTATGTAATCAACATCAACCTGTGCTGTTCTTCTTTCAGGTTTATTAAGAAGAGTACAGATTTTAAGTGACGAAGGATTTCTTTTTAATAATTCTTCTTTAAGCTTTGACAGAGTAATCCCTGAATCAATAATATCTTCAACAATAAGGACATCTTTTCCTGATATATCAGTATCAAGGTCTTTTTTTATCTTTAATTCCCCTGATGTTTCGGTAGAATTACCATAACTTGATACGGTCATAAAATCAATGGAAACTTCAGAGTTAATATTTCTTATAAGGTCCGCAAGAAATACTACCGACCCCTTAAGTATTCCCAATGCAAGAATTTTTTTATCTTTGTAATCTTCGGATATTCTATTCCCCAGTTCTCTTATTCTCTTTGCCAGTTCTTCTTCAGTTATTAGAATTTTTTCAACATCTTTTGTTTTCATTTTTTCATCCCCCGTATAGTAAGACAGTATCTTCCGTCTTTCCCCTCTTTTTTATATAATCCCGGTATCCATATAATTTCATCATCTTTTAAAATTATCGGATAGGTTTTTCTTTCTTCTCTTGGTACTTTTTTGTCAATAAAAAGGTCCTTTACTTTTTTGTGACCGACATTTTTTATATATACCTTATCGCCCTCTTTTCTGCATCTTACTTTAAGAGAGGATATGTCAGAAAGCAATATATATTCTTCACCATTTTTTGCCTCTTCGGATATATTTATTAAAAAATCTGCCCCTTTGATTATATTATCCCCCAAAATTAAATCGGAGCAGTATTCTTCTTTGGTTTCCTTCTCTTTAATAATAAATTTATCATACTGAATATATCCGTATACTTTGGAGGAGAGGTTTATTTCCTTCCCTGTTTTAGCATCTTTAATAAGTTTTATAAGACTGTCCAGTTTGGTTTTTGATACTGTTACGTTAAACAGGTTTTTAAGAACGTTTTTTAGCGCTCTTGACAAAACTGCATCATGAGTTTTTGAAAGTATATCAACAGGAAACTGTACACCTTTATTTTTAATTATTCCCGTGTTTAATATATTTTCTACATCAAATGATATATATTCACTATCTTTTTTAAAAATATCTATCGTATTTAAAATAACTTGTTCAGAGAAAGAAAAGTTTTCTTTTAAATACGGAATTAACATAAGCCTTATTTTGTTTCTTAAGTAATCTGTTTTAAAATTAGTTTCATCTGTAACAAAATCCTGATTTATCGAATTTAAGTAATTTTCAATATCTTCCCTTTTTGTTTCAATCAAAGGCCTTATAACATTATCCTCTCTTACAGGTTTAACCGAGATAAGACCATCCGAAGATGCTCCTCTTAAAAGTCTTATAAAAAACGTTTCAACCTGATCGTTAAGATTATGCGCAGTTGCAATTTTAGTCGCACCTGTTTCCTCTTTAATTTTATGGAAAAAATCGTATCTTACAATTCTTCCTGCTTCCTCTTCCGAAACTTTAAGCCTCTCTTTTTCTTCTTTTATGTCTGCATTTTTTATAAAAAAATCCAAATTTTCCTTTTTACATAAATCTCTTACAAAATCTTCGTCTCTTTTTGCAGTTTCTCTTAAGTTGTGATTGATATGACATACTGCAATTTTTTTTATTTTCAAAGTTTCTTTAAGGCTGATAAGCGATTTTAAGAGCGCAACTGAATCAGCACCGCCCGAAACACCGACCAAAACAGTATCACCGGGTGTTATAAGATTATATTTTTTAATTGTTTTTAAAACATTTTTTAAAAAACTATTCATAAGTGTTTTCCATTGTATAGAAGGTAGTATATTCTCCAATCCAGGTAAGTTTTACCGTTCCGGTTTCCCCTGACCTGTTTTTAGCAATAATACATTCACATACATTTTTATCTTCGGTTTCTTCATTATATGCTTCATCTCTGTATAAAAACATAACAATGTCGGCATCCTGCTCTATTGCTCCCGATTCTCTTAAGTCCGAAAGCATTGGTCTGTGATCGTCTTTCCTTTGTTCCACCGCTCTTGACAGTTGCGAAAGTGCAATTAGCGGAACACCAAGTTCTTTTGCTATAAGTTTAAGATTTCGGCTGATTTCGGAGATTTCCTGTTGTCTTGATTCCTTACTTGTTCCACTCATAAGCTGTAAATAGTCAACTACAATCAGTCCAATGTTTTTTTCAAGTTTAAGCCTTTTACACTTTGCACGAAGTTCGGTATATGAAATAGACGGCGTATCGTCAATATACAAAGGAGATGACGCAACAGGCTCCATCGCTTCAATATATTTTACAATATCCTGTTCGGTAAGACTCCCGCCCTTTATTTTTTTATTGTCAATCTTTGCCTCAGAACATATAATCCTGTTGGCAAGTTCTTCTTTTGACATTTCAAGAGTAAAAATGGCAGTAGGAATATTTTGCCTTATGGCAACATTTTGTGCAATATTTGCCGCAAAACTCGATTTACCCATACCCGGTCTTGCTGCAATAAGTATAAGGTTACCCGGTTGCATACCTAAAATTTTACTGTCAAGATATTTAAATCCTGTCGGCAAACCGCTTATGTCAAGACCGTTATTCATTATATCGGAAAGTTTGTGATAATTATCATAAAGAATACTTCTGATGTGCGAAACTTCCCTGTTCTGATTTTGCTGTGCAACGGTAAAAACCTTGTCAATCGCAAGATCCAACATATTGGAAACCGTTCCGTCATCATAACAGATTTTATTGATTTCTTCACTTGCTTTAATAAGGTTTCTTTGAATTGCCTTATTCTTTATGATTTCACTGTACGCCGAAACATTTAATGATAGTGGCATATTATTTATAATTTCTTTTAAGTAGTCATTGCCACCCACTGATTCAAAAGTACCCTGAGATTTTAAAAGATTGCCAAGAGTAACAACATCAATAGGCTGACTTGTGTTAAATAAATCAACCATTGCCTGAAATATATGTTTGTTCTTTTCAATATAGAAATGTCCCGCTTCTGTAATATCTAAAACTTCGGAAATTCTTGCCGGCTCAAGAAGTACTGAGCCTATAACGGCTTGTTCAGCCTCGACAGAATACGGCAATTCTTTAATTATATCCATATTATTATAAAACCTCTGTTTTAACTTTTATTTTAGCAGTAACATCTTTATGAAGTTTAATTTCGACCTCATAAATACCTGCAAGTTTTATATTGTCTTTTAAAAGAATTTTTCTTTTGTCAATTTCAACTTTCAAATCTTTTTTTACTTTGTCTGCTATATCCATTGAGGTAATAGAGCCGAAAAGTTTTCCGCCTTCTCCGCCTTTTGTCGCAATAACAACCTGTTTGCCTTCAATCTGGTCTTTAAGTGCTTTTGCATTGTCAAGTTCAACCTGTCTTTTATGCTCTTCAGACGCATTCTTATTCTTTAAGATATTCATATTATCATTAGTAGCAGGAACTGCAAGACCTTTTTTAATTAAAAAGTTATTTGCATATCCGTCAGAAACGTTTTTAACATCGCCTTTTTTACCCTGCCCTTTAACATCCTGTGTCAAAATTACTTTCATTTTTTATTCTCCTATAACTTCATCTATATTCTTAATAAGTTCTTCCATAACAGCGTTGACATCAGAGTTATCAACCTGAGTACCTGCCGATAACTGATGACCGCCTCCGCCCATTTTTTCCATAACAACCTGCACGTTTATATTGCCTATACTTCTGGCAGAAATCTTACAAACTTCACCATCAGAATATATAACAAATGTTGTTGTAATACCTTTGATATTTATAAGTTCATCAGCAGCCTGTGCAATAACTGTCGTATCATCAATATCTTCGCTGATATACTTACTTATCGCAATAGTATCTTTATAGATAATTGCATCATTTATAATTTCACTTCTTATTTTATATGTTTTAAGGTCACACTTAACAAGTTCTTTTGCTTCTGCAGTATCAAGCCCCGAACGTCTTAAGAAAGATGCTGCCTCAAATGTTCTGACCCCTGTTTTAAAAGTAAAGTTCTTGGTATCAATAAGCATTCCCGCATATAAAGCCTGACATTCTACAGGATTTAATTTTATCTTTTCTCCCATATACTGCAGAATTTCAACAACAAGTTCACTTGTAGAAGATGCGTATGGCTCATGATAAGCAAGGGTAGCGTTATCAATAAATTCAGGACTCTTTCTGTGATGGTCAATTAAAACTACTGTTTCTGCTCCCTCAATTACTTCTTCATAAGGGAAAAGAGTTTTTTTATGAGCATCAACAAGTACAAGCATTCCTGATGAGTCAAGTAAAGATTCTGCCTGATACTTATTTATAATAACATCTTTATATTCTTCATATTCAGCCATTTCATCTATAATATCTTTTAAAGACGGTGTAACCTCGTCAAGCAGAATATATGCATTTCTTTTAACGCTTTTTGCAGCTCTTACTATTCCTAAAGCACTTCCGAATGCATCCATATCGCAATCCGAATGCCCCATAACAACTATATTTTCTTTGCTTTCCATAAGTTCCTTAAGGGCAAGAGCCACAACTCTTGAACGAACTTTGCTTCTCTTTTCAACCTCTTTGGATGCTCCTCCATGAAATGAAAAACCTTTTTTGTCTTTTATAACAACCTGATCTCCGCCACGTCCTAAAGCCATATCTATCGAATTTGCAGAAAATTCTTCATTCTCCAAAGGACTCGCTCCGCCATGCCCTATTCCTATACTGAATGTCAGATGGATTTCAGCATCGTTAACATTAAGAACAAAATCTCTTAATTTTTCAAAATCACGCTTTAAGTAACTTTCAAGGTGTTTCTTCTCAAAATATATATTATATTTATCTTTTTCCTGCTTTTTAATAACTGCATTGGTGTTTTGCGCCCAACCATATATATGTTTATCGGTATCTGCTATTAACACGGCACGCTGGGATTCATTAAGTCCGTTTATTGCTTCATCGTAGTTATCTATAACGATTTTACCAATAACAAGTTCTTTTTCTTCAAGTGTTTTTTTATAGTAAACTTCATCGGTTATATCTATAAAATATACCATTGAATAAAATTTATCTTCCACCTGAGAAACTTTCAATTTATTTCCAAGAATATTATATGTTTTACCTTCAAATTCGACTGTTTCATCTATTTCTTCATTTAAGTCTTCAGATTTAATATGAGGAAAACCGTTTATAAGTGCTTTAATTGAAGATTCGGCAGGTCCGTCATCATAGAATATATCCGCAAATTTATTGTTATACCATATAATTGTATCCTCATCTTTTAATATTGCAAGAGGAAGCATACTGTTTACAACAAAATCCTTTGATATAGAATCAGATGACAAAAACAAATCTTCAAGATATTCATTTAATTTCCTGTTTTTCTTATATGTTGTAAACCAATGCACCATAAAAAGTACAAAAACGCATAACAGTTCAATAAGACCTAACCATACATTAAAATACAAGGTAACAACAGAAAACAGCAAAAGTGCAAAAAAAGACGATTTACTGTTTGTTTTAAATAAGTTAAATATATTTCCTTTATTCATAATATTTTTATATCCAATACTCCCATAATTTTTAAAGGGGTATTCCTTTCCCAGCATAATAAGGTAACTTATATTATAACAAAAGATTTAAATAAAGTCAATTAAAAAAGAAAATGTTTGACTTTATATTAAAATAGGTATAAAATATATGTGGTTGTATAGTATATAATTCAACTATTACATATAAAAAAGGAGAAATCAAAATGGAAAAAGAAAAAGTACTTACAAGATTAACCGATACCGGTGTTGTTGGGGTTGTAAGAGCAACATCTGCTGAAGAAGCAATAAAAATTTCCGAAGCATGTTTAGAAGGCGGAGTTGACGCTATCGAACTTACTTTTACAGTTCCTGGCGCTCACAAAGTTATTGAACAACTTGCTAACCACTATAAAAATGGCGAAATGCTACTTGGCGCAGGAACAGTTTTAGACCCTGAAACCGCAAGAATAGCAATTTTATCAGGTGCACAATATGTAGTTAGTCCATATTTTGACCCTGAAACAATTAAATTATGTAACAGATACAGAGTTCCCGGTATGCCTGGATGCACAACTATTAAAGAAGTAGTTAACGCTATGGAATCAGGCGCTGACATTATCAAAGTGTTCCCTGGCGAACTTTTTGGTCCTAAAATTATTAAATCAATAAAAGGTCCTCTTCCTCATGCAAAGGTTATGCCAACAGGCGGTGTTGATATTACAAACGTTGACCAGTGGATTAAAGCAGGTGCTGCAGCAGTTGGCGTAGGCGGTGCTTTAACTGCAGGCGCTAAAACAGGTGACTTTAAATCAATCACTGAAATGGCAAAACAGTTAGTTGCTAAAGTTAAAGAAGCAAGAGGGCTTTAAAAATCAGGAATTTCATTCAGTTCGAAATTCGAAGTTCGAAGTGCGAAATTAAATGCAAAGTGCAAAGTGCAAAGTGCAAAATGAGAATTTTCCTTTGTTCTGTTGTAAATTTTTGCGCAAAGAAATGAATGATATACTAAAAAGGCGATGTTTTTAGCATTGCCTTTTTATATCTAATAACTGGAGAATAAAAAAATGGGACTTATACATATATATTTCGGTGACGGAAAAGGTAAAACAACTGCCGCAATGGGTTTGTGCGCCCGTATGGCAGGGTGTGAGAAAAAAGTTTTGATTTCGCAATTTTTAAAATGCGGCGACTCAGGCGAAATTCAGCACTTAAAATCATGTGAATTTGTTGAAGTATTAGTTTGTGATAAAAAACGAGGCTTTTTCTATACGATGAGCGAAAAAGAAAAGGAAGAAACAACAAAAGAAATAAAGGATTTGTTTTTGAAAGTAACAAATAAAGCAATTTCCGAAAGTATAAATCTGCTTGTTTTAGATGAAATTCTTGATGTTATAAATCTTGGTATAATTTCGGAAAGTGATGTTATATCATTTTTAAAAACGAAACCTGAAAATATTGAAGTTGTACTTACGGGAAGAAACCCATCAGAAGAACTTCTTGAAATCTGCGATTATGCCACCGAAATGAAAAAAATTAAACATCCTTTCGATAAAGGATTAAATGCACGTTACGGAATAGAATACTAAAGGGATGTTAAAAACTCCAGACCGATTGTAGGGGAGGGCATCCGTGCCCTCCCGTAAATGCAAAATGCAAAAGGCAAAGTGCAAAATGAAGGTAAAGATTTTTTCAAAATCTTTGAAATAAAATAACTTTTTGCTATAAATGAATTTAATCATAAAAGATAATTTGCATATATTGTCTTTTATGATTCACTCGACGTACTTAGTACGCCTTCGGGTGACCCAAAATCAAGGATTTTGGCTAAATTTGTCCATTCTGAAACTTTTTTCCTATCCCCTAAAATAGAGGGCGTTTAAAAATTGACTTTTTAAACACCCTCTTTTTATAATATTATAAGATTTTGTGAAATATGTGAAAATTCTTTTGCTTTTTCATTTTCGCTTACAAGATAATCTATATCACTCAAATCACATTGCTTATACGCCGACTGTGTATAAAACTTTTCACTGTCACATAAGAACACTTTTTCCTTTGCGTTTTTTAACATTGCATTTCTTATTATTACCTCATCTCTTGAAAAATCCCAGATTGTTCCGTCTTTTGTCAGCGATTTAGTTGAAAAAAACATAAAATCGGCATACACATTCTCAAAAATATACTGTGCATCATTACCTAAAAGGCACATTCGGTTTTCATGGCTTAAAGTCCCACCCGAAGAAATCAGATTAAGTTTGGTGTGGGATACTAACGATATTATCTCTATATTATTTGTAACGATAGTTATTGTACTGTTATTAATAAGTTCTGAAGCAAGAAAAAAAGCTGTTGAAGACTGGTCTAAAAATATAGTACTTCCATCTTTTACAAGGGCAGATGCTTTTTTTGCAATTACTTTTTTTGCTTCCATATTATAGTGTGAACGTATAGAAAATGAAGATATATTTGAAAAATTATTTATAAGTTCGGCACCGCCATGAGTTCTCCTTACTATTCCTTTTTGAGAAAGAGTGGTTAAATCTCTTCTTATACTCGATTCGCTCGTGTATAGTTTTTCGCATAAACTTTTGACGGAAACAAATCCGTTGGTTTTTTTAAGTATATCAATTATTTCCTGTTCCCTTTCATTCTTTAACATAATCATTCCCCTTCTTGACTATTTTTGAGCGTTTGCTCATTTTTTTGTGTTATATTCCCTGAATATGATTGATTTTGACTTTTTTATTGATGCTTTTTGACTGTTTTATTATAATATGAAATATAGTAACGTGTCAATAAAAAATATGAAAACGGAGGGGAAATATATGTATGATGCAGTTGTTATTGGTGCCGGATGTGTTGGCGCAATGACTTTAAGAGAACTTTCAAAATACAATTTAAAAGTTTTAATTGTGGAGAAAGAAAATGATGTTTCAATGGGTGCAACAAGAGCAAATTCAGCAATTGTTCACGCAGGATTTGATGCAGAAGAGGGAACATTAAAGGCGAAATTAAATGTAAGAGGAGCCGAACTTTTTAAAACAGTTACAAAGGAACTGGGAGTTAAATACATAAATAACGGTTCAATGGTTATCGCATTTACCGATGAGGACAAAGCGCATTTAGACATATTATACGAAAGAGGAATTAAAAACGGAGTTAAGAATTTGAAAATGCTTACAGGCGATGAAGCAAGAAGAATTGAGCCTAATCTTTCAAAAAATGTAACATACGTTCTTCACGCCTTAGACGGAAGCATTACCTGCCCTTATGAACTGACAATTGCGGCAATAGGAAATGCAATGGATAATGGTGCAGAATTAAAACTGAATTTTGAAGTTTGCGATATTAAAGAAAAAGACGGATATTACGAAATTTACGGGAAAGACGAAATGATAAAATCAAAAACCGTAATAAATGCAGCAGGTGTTTATTCCGACAAGGTTGCTTCTTTTATCGGTGATACATCTTTTACAATTACACCAAGAAGAGGAGAATACATACTTCTTGATAAAGTTAATGGAGATATTGTAAAAAACACAATATTCCGAACACCTTCTAAAATGGGAAAAGGAATTTTAGTATCCCCTACTGTTGATAGTAATCTTATTACAGGCCCAACTTCTTATAATATAGAAGACAAAGAAAATAACGCTACAACTGAAAGCGGTTTTTTTGAAATTATAAAACAGGCGTGCGAAAATGTTGAAGGTGTTAATTACAGAAATACTATTACATCTTTTTGTGGAGTTCGTGCAGTAGGAAATACGGGTGACTTTATAATAACAAGCCCTAAACGTGGTTTTATAAACGCGGCAGGGATTGAATCTCCCGGACTTTCAGCTTCTCCTGCTATTGCAGAATACATTGTTGAAATGTTAAAAGAAGCAGGTTACGAACTTACTAAAAACGAAAACTTTAATCCAATAAGAAAACCTATGCATTATTTTAAAGAAGCATCCATAGAAGAAAAAAATGAAATAATAAAGAAAGATAAATCGTTCGGCAGAGTTATCTGCAGGTGTGAAACTGTTACCGAAGGTGAAATTTTAGAAGCAATAAGAACTAATCCTAAACCAACTGATCTTGATGGTGTTAAGAGAAGAACAAGAGCACAAATGGGAAGATGTCAGGGTGGTTTCTGCTCCCCTTACATTATAAATCTTTTATCAAAAGAATTAAATGTTCCTGTCTGCGAAATTACAAAAGCAGGCAAATCATCATACATTGCAGTTTCTAAAACCAAGGAGGTTTAATAAAATGACAGATTTAGTTATAATCGGCGGCGGTCCTGCAGGTATGAGCGCAGCGGTTGCGGCTTACAAAAAAGGAATTAAAGATATCCTTATTTTAGAAAGAGATGACAGCTTAGGCGGAATTTTAAAACAGTGTATTCATAATGGTTTTGGGCTTCATAAATTTAAAGAAGAATTGACGGGACCTGAATATGCTCTTAAATATGAAGAACAGATTAAAGAACTTAATATTCCATATAAACTTAACACAATGGTTCTTGATATTTCGGAAGATAAAGTTATAACAGCAACTAATACAGAGGACGGAATTTTTAAAGTTAAAGCAAAAGCGATTATTCTTGCGATGGGATGCAGAGAGCGTTCCAAAGGGGCATTAAACATTTCAGGATTAAGACCATCTGGAATTTTTAGTGCGGGGACTGCTCAGAAACTTGTTAATATGGAAGGTTATATGCCAGGTAAGAACGTTGTAATATTAGGTTCGGGAGATATCGGGCTTATTATGGCAAGAAGGATGACTTTAGAAGGAGCAAAAGTTCATGCTGTTTGCGAACTTATGCCATATTCGGGCGGCCTTGCAAGAAATATTGAACAATGTTTAAATGATTTTAACATTCCATTAAAATTAAGTCATACAGTTGTTGAAATCCATGGTAAAGAGCGTCTTACAGGAGTTACCATAGCAAAGGTTGACGAAAACAAAAAACCAATAGCCGAAACAAAAGAATTCATTCCATGCGACACTCTTCTTTTATCAGTCGGCTTAATTCCTGAAAACGAATTGTCAAAATGTGCAAAAGTTGAACTTAATCCTGTTACAAACGGAGCATATGTTGATCAGGACAGGCAAACAAAAGTTGAAGGAATTTACGCCTGTGGTAACGTTTTACACGTTCATGACCTTGTTGATTTTGTATCTGAAGAAGCAGAAATCGCAGGAGAAAGCGCTGCAGATTATATTATGGATAACCATTATGAGAAAACTGACATTAAGTTAGAGGTTGATGGGAAAATAAGATATACTGTTCCATCTCAGATTACTGCTAAAAAAGATGTAAAAGTATATTTCAGGGTTTCAGATGTATTTAGAAACGTTAAGATAAATGTTTCATCGGATAACGGAATTTTACTTTCCAAAAAAGCAGTAAAAGTTGCGCCGGGTGAAATGGAATGTATAACCTTAAAAAAAGAAATGCTCAATGGTATCTCAAAACTTAATTTTTCTTTGGAGGTGTTATAATGAAACGTGAGTTAACTTGTATAATCTGCCCTCAGGGATGCAGTCTTTTAGTAGATTTTGAAGACGGAAAAGTTTTAT
This sequence comes from Oscillospiraceae bacterium, assembly GCA_015068525.1. Taxonomy (NCBI): domain Bacteria; kingdom Bacillati; phylum Bacillota; class Clostridia; order Eubacteriales; family Oscillospiraceae; species Oscillospiraceae bacterium. The sequence continues at coordinate 30,370 of SVKJ01000016.1, forward strand.
CAGTTACAGGTAATACCTGCCCAAGAGGTGTGAAATATGCTGAGTCAGAATGTATATCACCAAAAAGAACAGTTACTTCTACCATCAGATGTGACAACAACTCGGTTGTTTCAGTAAAAACTGACAGACCTATTCCAAAGGATAAGGTTTTTTCCTGTATGAAAATTATAAATAAAAAAATTGCGACCTTGCCAATTGTAAAAGGCGATGTAATAATAGAAAATGTATTTGGGGCAAATATTGTTGCAACACAAAATAAAATATAGAGGGTGAAAAATATAGATACAATAAAAATTGATAAGTTAAATACAAAAATGGTTGCTCACAGAGGTGTCAGTAAAATTGAACCTGAAAACACCCTTAAAACATTTGAACTTGCAGGTAAAAAAAGTTATTATGGGATTGAATGCGATGTTCATGTTACAAAGGATAAAAAGTATGTTATAAACCATGACTTTTCTCTTTTAAGAACTTATGACGTTGATATAACAATTGAGGACTCAACCCTTAACGAACTTAAAAAAGTAAATCATCCTATAAACAATGTGCCTTTGCCTGAATATTATGAGTATCTTGAAATTTGTAAAAAATACTTAAAAACGGCGGTTGTAGAATTAAAAGGCGTATATACTTTTGATGATATAGAGGGACTTATAAAAGAAACAAAAAAATATTATAATCTTGAAAACATTATTTTCATTGCCTTTGACCTTATAAATTTAATTAACTTAAGAAAACTTTTACCTGAGCAGAGATTACAGTATCTTACCTCGGAATTTAATGAAGATGTTTTCGATGCGCTTAATAAGTTCAATCTTGACCTTGATATTAAGCATACGGCTCTTACTGAAGAAATCGTTAATAAGGTAAAAAAGAACAATCATATTATTAATTGCTGGACAGTTGATGAAAAAGAAACAGGCGAAAAATATACAGCATGGGATATAGATTTAATAACAACAAATATACTGGAGTAAAATTATGGATAGTATTAAAAATAAAAAACTGTTCTTACTCGATATGGACGGAACAATATATTTAGATAATAATTTATTTGACGGAGTTTTAGATTTTCTTTCCTATATTAAAAAAATTGATGGAAAATATATGTTTCTTACAAACAATTCTTCAAAAAGTGTTGATAAATACATAGAAAAACTTGATTCTATAGGAATTAAATCAACTGCTGACGACTTTTTAACCTCTACTAATGCAACAGTTTTATTCCTTAAAAAAAAGAACTACAATAAAATTTATGCGCTGGGTACAGAATCTTTCAAAGAGCAGTTAAGAGATGGCGGACTTAATATTACCGACAAAATCGAAGACGGAATTGACTGCTTATGTATGGGTTTTGATACCGAACTGACCTTTAAAAAATTAGAAGATGCCTGTATCCTTTTAAGAGATGATATTGATTATATTGCTACCAATCCCGATTGGGTTTGCCCGACATGGTATGGCTATGTACCCGACTGTGGTTCGGTAAGTGAAATGATTTATAACGCTACTAAAAAAAGACCTCAATTTATAGGTAAACCTCAACCCGAAATGATTAATCTTGCAATACAAAAAACAGGTTTTAAAAAGGAAGATGCAATAATTTTTGGTGACAGGCTATATACCGATATTGCAAGCGGTTTTAATGCGGGTATTTCAACTGTTTTTGTGCTAAGCGGAGAAGGAACTATTGAAGATATTGAAAAAAGTGATGTAAAACCGACATACATATATGAAAACATTAAAAAGTTTTATGAAGATTTAATTAAATAGTTTTTTTAAGAGCATTGATTTTGATATGCACCCCAAAAGTGTCTAACTTTTGGGGTGCATATCAAACTTTCTTAAGAAAATTGTCGTTTCTTTTTGGAAAAGCCGAATGGTTTAGATGACATTTGGTTAATATCTCAAAACCTTGTAAAATCAAGGCTTTCAAGCCTTGATTTTTTGCTTGACAGTTATTTGACAGTTGCCAAAATGTTTCTAATAATTCACAGTTTAATTATACCATATTTTATAGCATAATTCAATATCTTTATATTTACAAATTAAAAACAGGGCGTTCGCCCTGTTTTCGTGTTATACGCATATCTTTAATTCTTCTTCATCTTCAAGACCTTTAATAATATGAGTATAAATATTGACAGTTGTTGAAACATCTTTATGACCCAATATTT
>SVKJ01000017.1 GCA_015068525.1 Oscillospiraceae bacterium
ATCTCCTCCGTCATATCAATGTAATTTGTTGGCTCGCCGAATTCTCGTATAGGGATGTCAAATTTTTCAATATTATCAAGATATTGTTCAAGCATTTCTTGAGGGTTAATATTCTTCTTTGCTGTGTCCGAACATCCGCACATGAACAGAAGCAAACACACCAAAACAAAACTTAAACGCTTCTTCATTACGCACTCACCTCATATATTATTTATCTTTAAGTATTTATTTTATGTTTTTTTCAAGTTGGGGGCTAAAAAATTAATAGTTATCTACACTTTTTATCGGCGGTTTTTTATCGGCGGTTTTAAAAACCGCCGATAAATTCATACAATTAAAATGCCTTTCCAAAGACTTCTCATTGAGGAGAAGTCTTTTTTGTCCCTTGTATATCAAAGTTTATAAAGACTGTATAATCTTGATGCCAGTCTATTTAAATGAATTGACAACTTTGTTGTCATGAATTGTATTTCACACATGATTTCTCGCTCTGCTCCATGAATTGAATTGCCTTTAATGCACCGAAAGGTGCAATTCGTGAGTCTCAGACTCAATTCACGAAATCTTTGATTTCAATTCATGCCGAAGGCAATTCATTGAGTTTGCTTTGCAAACTCATTATATCACGCAAAAGAAAAAAAGGCAATGCTTTAAAAAGTATTGCCTCGTTTAACATAAAAATTTAATTAAAAGATGGTTTCTTAGTATCGACTTCTTTGTTATCTTTTAAGTTTGGGGATGGTTCAGACATACTAAAATACATTCTTGCCGCTTTCGTAGTTCCGAAATCACGGTTTGAGCCTGTATCCTGAACTTTATTAAAAGCATCACGGAACATCTGATTATGTGCTTCTTCACGGTTTAACAGAAAATCAATTGTTTCTTTCACTTTTTTATCATCTATTTGTCTGTACAAGTATTCATAAACAACCTTTGCTCTTTGCTCAGATGCTATATTTGAAAGCAAATCTGCACATAAATCTCCTGTTACGGTTACATAGTCCCCTGTCCATGAATATCCAGATGCATTTACAAGTCCCGGATTAAGCCCTAACTGCACATGGGTTTGAATTTCGCCCGCAGGAACTTTACTTGCATCTACATCATGCCCGTTCAAAAGGTTTATAGTTTGTGCAATCATTTCCATATGCCCTAATTCTTCAGCCGCAATATCTAAAAATAAATCCTTAATTTCAGGGTCTTTAATCCTGAAACTTTGAGACATATACTGCATTGCCGCTTTCATTTCTCCGTTCCCTCCGCCTAACTGTTCTTGCAAGAGTGCTGCATACTGAGGGTTTGGCTTTTCTACCCCAACCGGATGAAATAACATTTTTTCGTGTTTAAACATAAATAATACCTCTTTTTTTATTTTTATTTTAGTATTCAATAAAAGAGTTTTATTTATACAAAAAAAATACCGATAATTTATCGATATTTTTTTATGAAATTATTAAATTATTTTCATAGAGTTTTTTTAAAGTGTTTAAAAAGTCTTTATTTTTTATTCTGTCCGAGTTATACAGAGTTATTACTTTGGGAGTAAGATTTAATACTGTACTTATCAAAAAATCACTTGCAGTATAGTTATAATCTTTATATTCTTCAACAAACTCGTTTACACATATACCTGTAATATCGTTATAAAAATCATCATATATTTCAAAAAAGTTTTTATTATTTACTTCAATATGAAGATGAAACACAATAGGATCAGCATTTTTTATGATAACTTTCATAAGAGAAATCATTTTTTCATATTTTTCGAAACTTAGATATTCAATATAAATTTCTTTTGATATTCTTCGTAAGTAATCAGTATATTTCCATAACCTGAATTTTAAAAATCCATCAATATTTATTTTTTCAAAGTATTTTATATTTTCATTTACTAATGAAAATATATATTCTTTTAAATTACAATAATCACTGATTTTATCTTCTAAAAAATTTTTAAAATCATTTACATTCGAAACTTCATATTCAGAGGCAATTTTATATAAAATCTCATCATTTGTGTTCTTTAGAAAATATCTTGTAATATCATTTGAAATATCGTCTATATTACTTAAGGAAACCTCAATATCGGGCATCCTTTCACCCTCCCTTATAATCTTTTATGTACAAAGAGGGATTAAACTTCCATAGTCAAAGAGAGGTCCATTTAATATCATTTTATGTTTTATATTTCTTTTAGTTAAAAACTCTTTAATTTTCAAATAGTCTTTATGCTTTGTTATATCTCCGAAAAATCCTATAGTATCTTTTGATATTTTTCCTCCGCATCCACCGATAAAACCATACTCAAAATTATTTATTAAAATATCGTCATTTGATACAAAAAGAGAATCAAGCCCGTTTTTTAAATAAATTTCATTTAGTTTTTTATCACTGGTTATAACACTTTTTTCATCTACTATAAGGGTTGAACATTTTGTATATCCCTGCTTAACATTTACAAATTCAATATTTTTATTTTGGCAATATTTTAATAAAGCCTTATCAGTATATTTAAGATTATGAAAAAGTTTACCATCTATGATTACAGCATTTAGTGCTATATCAAAAGGGTATTCTTTTTTCAAATCATTTTCCCCTTTTATTATATTAAGACTTTCGGGAAGAATTTTTTTATAATAGCAATATCCTTCTTTTGCAACAATAACATCTCCGTCAAACAAAGGACAAACCGACATATCGGGATGAGAATTTATTCCAAAAAGCACATCAGACAATGTAAAAGAAGGCAGAAAATTACTGCCTGAATTCAAAACATTGTCACAAACAAATAAAGATACATCATAATCGGGTAAATGCGGTTTTTTTATTACATTCATCACAAACTTCCTAACCTTTTAAACTTTCGACAGGATTAAGTCTGGATGCTTTTAAGGCAGGATATACTCCAAAAACAACTCCGATAAAAAGAGAAAAAACTACTGCAAGAATCAGATTTTTAAAATCGATAATAAGTTTTATTCCATAACTTTTCATAAGAAGATATGAAATTCCCAAACCTAAACCTATTCCCATTATACAGGATATCAGGACAATAATCAATGTTTCTATAAGAAATTCAAACATTATTGAACCATTGGTAGAGCCAAGTGCCTTTTTTAAACCAATCTCTCTTTTTCTTTCATTAACCGATATAAGCATTGTATTCATAACTGAAATTCCGCCTACAACAAGCGACACTGCTCCAATGAGAGTAATTATAAGAGCAACAATTCCCACAACATTTGAAATGCTTTTCTTATAACTGTTCATATTCTCAAAATAGAAAATATTCTTTCCGTCATTTTCTTTTTCCATATATGTTATAACATTTTCCGACACGACGCTCACATCTTCTTCGTTTTTACTAAGAACTGATATTTCCCCTACAAATTCTGATTTAAACATTTCTAAAAAAGCGCTTGACGGCACATACAAAAAAGGCGGTATGTTTTCACTTACCATATCGTAAATATTACTGTTATCAACTATTCCTACAACGGTAAATTCGTTTTGCGAAAAAGGTGTTAATATTGTAATTTTTTCACCAACTGAATTCTCTTTCCCAAATATTTTTTTTGAATTATTTTTAGATAATATAAGATTTTTTCTGTTTTCTTTGACATCTTTATCCCGAATACCTCTGCCGTAAACAATTTCCATATTTAAAATATCAAGCGCATCGGTTTCCCCTCCGCACAAAAAAAGATTTAATTCTTTACTTTGATATATTCCTGTGGCAATCTCTTTTGACATTGATGAAACAAGGTACTTGCTTCCAAGATACTCTTTAACATTTTCTACATCTTTTGTAGTCAGATTGTATTTTTTTGATTTAATGCTTGTCCCATTAAGTCCCAGATTTTCAAGTTCCATATTAATCGCATTTTGCCCCGAACTTCCTATTGACGAAATGACAATTATTGAAACGACACCGACAAATATACTTAATACTGTTAAAAAAAATCTTGCTTTTTTAGAAAAAAGCCCTTTAAAAGAAAACCTTAAATAATCATAAAAAAACATCAAAATTCCTCGCTTATTATATCAATATTAACATAAGTTTTAGATATCTATTCAATCTTAAGGATTTTATCCCCTTCTTTTATCTTGTTTATTTTAGGATTTAAAATAAGTTTGTCCCCTTCTTTTATACCACTTAATACTTCAACCTCAATGTCATATTCTTCCCCTAAATTAACATATCTTTTTACAGCGTAACCAAGATTATCTATAAAAACATAAGGATTTTCCTCATCAAACATTACAGCATCAAACGGTATTATTATATTTTTCTTTTTCTCATTTTTTAAAAATTCAAGGTTTAATGTAGTTTCAGGGCGAATACTTTCGTAATCATTTGCTATTACATCTACTGTTATAAAACTCTGAGAACTAAACATATCTTTTTTTTCGCCTACAGGATGAATTTTAATAACTTCTCCTTTTACTTTATTATAAAGAGAATCATTGGATATAAGTACTGTCTGTCCAACGTAAATATCACTTATAATATTTTCAGGAACAGATGCTTTTATAACAAGGTTATCTAAATCTGATATTACCATAACAGGTGTTGATATGTTTATTTCGGCACCTTCACACACATTAAGTTTTGTTACAACTCCATTTATGGGACTTGTAATTTCTTCATTAAAGTTATTTATTTTTGCAATCAAGTTATCATTATTTACTGAACTTACAGTAACACTTTGAAGTTCAAGTCTGTTTTCAAAACTTTCTTTATTTAATTTTAATACTTTTTGCCCTCTTTGGATTTTGTCTCCTACATTAACATAAATTTTGTCAACATATAAAGGCAAATCAACTCTTATTTCCCGCTTATTCTGCTCCTGGCAAATTCCTGTTGCATTTATATACTTATTCATTTCTTTTGACAAAACAGGTTCGGTTTTTACCATTATGAAATTATTATTTACCAAGTAGTCAGCAAACATTATTCCCGATAATATTGTAAATGTAAAAATAAAAGTAATAACAGTTTTTTTCATCTGGTTCACCTCGTTTTTATATTTCCTAAAATATTATATTAATATACAAAAAAAATATGAATAAAAGGGATGTTAGTTTTAACATCCCCAAATATACTATTAACAGCAACAATCGTTATTATTACCATTATCGTTAAAGCATAATAACCAGATAGCAACAATGATTAAGATAATCCATAAACTATCATTATTTTTTCCACAAAGATTAAATCCACAATTATTATACATAATAAAACCTCCTGTTATCTTAAACAACAATTACATTCTTTATGACATTCGCAATCATACTTATTTCCTTGATTGCAACCACATTCATCAGCACAGCAATTATTACCGTTTTGATCATTACATGAACAAACAAGAATGATAAACAGTATAATCACCCATATCCATGTATCATTATTACCTCTTAGTAATGACATATACTTCACTCCTTTTAAAATATATAATAAATTAAATTACTTTGAAAAGGAAAATATATGTAATTCCTTTTCTTTGTCATCATTCAATAATAATCTATGTTAAATATTTTAAAGTGTTACAATTTGACTTTACAAAAAAAATGTGGTTTAATAAAGTAAATAACATTTAAAAAGGTGAACATTATGAATATTTTAATTCTTACAGTTACTGCAGGACATGGTCACAACCAAACTGCAAAGTCAATATATAATTATGCAACGGCTAAAGGTCACAATGCGTTAATTCTTGATTCTTTAGAATACATAAATCCACTTTTAAAAGATACAGTTAATAAGGCTTATTTACTTTCTACATCTCTTTCGCCAAAAGCATACGGCAAGGTATATTCTCTTATTGAAAACAAAGATACAAATGACTCTTTGATTTCAGGACAGAATATTACAACTACCATTCTTTCCAAAAAAATAATTAAATTTATCAAAGATTTTAAACCAGATGCTATTATCTGCACTCATGTTTTCTCTGCTATATTTGTATCAGATATTAAAAAAGAAGGGATTGACGCTCTCACTTTCGGCATCGTTACTGACTATACTCTGCATCCTTTCTGGAATGAAACAAATATTGATTATTATGTTTTACCTAATGAATACCTTACATATCAGACTGTTTCAAAAGGAATTCCCGAAGAAAAAATACTTCCTTTTGGTATTCCTATTGATTCAAAATTCAATAAAAAACTTGATAAGAAATTGGCAAGAGAGCTTGTAGGCATAGATAATAAACCTACCATTTTAATGATGAGCGGTTCTATGGGATATGGAAATATGTTCAAGCAACTTGAAGCAATCTCTAAACTTCCTTATGATTTTCAGATAGTATCTATTTGCGGAAATAATAAATCCACCAAGAAAAAAATTGACTCTCATACTTTTCCTAAAAAAGTATATAACATCGGTTTTTCTGATAAAGTAGATATATATATGGATGCATGTGATATCATTATTACAAAGCCCGGAGGTCTTACTGTTTCAGAAGCACTTGCTAAAAAAATCCCTATGATTCTTACCAATCCAATTCCGGGGCACGAAGCGAGAAACAGAGAGTTTTTAATAAATATGGGCGTTGCAATGACAAATTCTAAAACATATCCTATAGAAGAAGTAGTTGCACAAATTTTAACAAGTCCTAAAAAACTTCAAACAATGGAGAATGCTATTGATTTAATAAGAAAGCCTGAAGCATCAAAAACCCTTATTGAATTTATAGAAGAAATTAAAAATGATTAACGGAGCAAAACTAATTATTGAAAAATTAAATGAAAACGGTCATCTTGCTTATATGGTTGGAGGATGTGTAAGGGATATTATAATGAATAATATCCCTTATGATTATGATATAACAACTTCTGCAAAACCCGAAGAGATAATAGAAATATTCCCAAAAACTATTCCGACTGGATTAAAGCACGGGACTGTAAGTGTAATGATAGATAATAATATATACGAAGTTACAACTTTCAGAATAGATGGAATTTATACCGATTTTCGAAGACCGAAAGATGTTATATTTTCAGATTCGCTTTTTGAAGATGTTAAAAGACGGGATTTTACAATAAATTCAATTGCATATAACGACAAAGAGGGCTTTATAGACTTTTTTAATGGTAAAAGTGATATTGAAAATAAAATTATAAGAACTGTTAACGACCCTTACGAGAGATTTTGTGAGGACGCACTAAGAATTTTAAGAGGAATAAGATTTTGTGCTAAATTTGATTTTAAAATAGAAGAAAAAACCTTTAATGCGATGAAAGATTTAATGCATCTTGTAAAAAACATTTCAAAAGAAAGAATTTACGATGAACTTAAAAAAATGTTTGCTTACTCCCCTTTTAATTCAGTAAAATTATTAAAAGAAACAGGCTTTTTTAACACTTTTAATTTTGAAATAAATGAAAATATAGAAAACCTTAAAAAATTAAATATTAAAAATTTTGAAACGGTTATTTCTGTTTTAACCTATAAAAAAGACTCTTATGAATATATACTTAACACTTTGAAATGTTCGAACAAAACCAAATCTAATATAAGAAAAATACTTGAATCTTTTGAATTTTCATTAGATGATAAACTTTCAGTAAAAAGAATGCTTAAGTCTTTAAGATGTGAAAACATTATGGATGAAATCTTTGAAGTCCGCAAGGCACTTGGTTTTGATAATTGTAAATTTATATCGCTTTACAATGAAATAATTGATAATAATGAATGTTATTTACTAACAAGTTTAAAAATAAACGGAAACGATTTACTAAAAATGAACATTAAAAAAGAAAGAATAAGTTTTATATTAAATTATTTACTTGACAAAGTAATAGAAGATAATTCGCTAAATACCAAAGATAATTTGATTGATATTGCCATAAAAGAGTTCTTTTAAAAAGATAAGAGATTCTTCGGCTGCGCCTCAGAATGACAGACATTGTGTCGTCCTGAACGCAGTGAAGGATCTCTTTTTATATCATATATATTACATTATATTTTTAAAGAATTCTTTTGTTGATATTCCTGCAGGTCTGTTATATCTTTTTAACATATATAAACATTCTTTATCGTTTTCTCTTATAATATTTATTCCCTCTTCACAGGATAATGAGGCTTTAAAACCAATCTTTTTTATAACATCATAAGAATTTTCAACCACTTTCCCGAAAGGATATGTAAACGTGAAAGGTTCCTTTCCTGTTATATCTTTTATTTTTTTATTAAGTTTTTCTAAATCATCATTTATTATTTTAGTATATTCCTCTTTGGTTTCCCCTGTAACACTTCCAATTCCCATTCTTTTATTTTTATTATGAAAATTATAAGTATGATTTGCTATTTCAACAAGCCCTGATTCGTCTAATTCCTTTATATCTTCCCATTTTAAGTATGAATATGCAACATTTCTATCCTCTGTATTGGTTGCATTATCAGTATATTCTCCAACAACCGATATAACAATTTTATCATTTGTTTTTTTAATCAAGGGAAATATATAATGATAATTACTTAAATGACCGTCGTCAAAAGATAAAACTGCACACTTTTGGGGCAACTCTTTTTTTAAATAAACAAAATCAATCAAATCTTTTATAAGAACTGTTTCATAGCCGTTTTGTTTTAAATACATCAGGTCTTCTTCAAACTGCGATGGTGAAACAACATATTTACCGTGATATGATGTATCTTTTAAAATATGATGATACATTAAAATAAGAACTTCCCTTTCATCAGTTTTTATACTACCAGCAAATGCTATAAAAGAAATTAAAACGGTTAGCATAACTATACTAACCGCTATTATTTTTCTTCTGATTTTAAATGCTTTAATATACATAATAAAACTCCTTATAAGTTTTATTGTGAATTAACACAACAAAGTTCTTAAAAATTCTCGAATTTTAATTCGTTAGAATTTCGTGAGGTTTTACTATAATATATTATATTTTCAAAGAATTTATGATATCGCACTGCTCAATCATCATAAGAAGTGCTCTTGGCAAATGGAACGGGTCTTTAACAGGAAGTGCAGCACTTTCGCCTACTTTACAATCGTTATCAAGCCAATTATACCACTCTCCGTATCCGTTCGGATAATGTTTATATGAAAAGTCAGAAATAAGTTTATGGATATCTAAAAACCACTCATCAGATGTATGCTTATATGCAAATAAAGTTGCAACCATTGTTTCGAGTTGAACCCACCAAGGTTTATATGTAGGTTTACCCCAGAAGCAAGGTTCTATACCGCAAATATCAAGGGCAAGAATTAACCCGCCTTTTTCTTTATCAAGAGCAACCTCAATATGCCTTTTTATAATTTTACAGCATTTTAAGATATTTTCTTTTTCCCCTCTGTCTTCAAATATAGTAATTAAAAACCACATACATTCAATAGCATGTCCTGGAACACAAGTTCTTTCTTCGGGGGTATTTGTAAATTTACCATCAACATTTATAAATTCAACAAGATAATTCTTTTCTTCCGAGTAAAATTTATTTATTACCTCTAAAGCATATTCATATCCTTTTTCACACATATCAGGTCTTTGAAAAGTTTTTCCTGCCTGATAGAAAAAGTAAGAACAACACATATTTACACCATGAGTTTTCATCCCATCAGGGATAACATAAGGAGCAACACGGTAAGAACCAGGAGTTTCAATTCTTGAAACCATATTTTCATAGGTTTCAAAAACAATCTTCTTTGCTCTTTCATCTTTGGTTGCTCTGTAGTATTCAGTCATACCGATTAAAACAAATCCGTCAACATAAATGCTTATATCGTCATCAAGCATATTGCCATACTCATCAAAGCGATACATCCATTTACCTGTTTCGTCTCTGCCTGTTTTTAAAAGATAATTGAATAGTCCTGTTGCTTTATCAAGATATTCTTTTTTCTTTTCAACTTTGTTATACATGGCAGAAAATGTCCATAAAGCTCTTCCTTGTGACCATATATATCTGTCTTTACAAACTAAAGTTCCATCCTCATTAAGACAGTTGTTTATAGCACCCGATTCATCGTTAGAATACTTTAGCCAAAATGGAATAATCTCATCAACAAGTGTTTTATAATACTTATCTTTATATTCTTTGAAATTAAAATATGCCATACTTATTTCTCCTCAAAATTACTCTACTGTTATAGACTTAATTATAACATCGCATAAAGGTTTGTCAGAAAAATCAACCTTTTCTTTTGCAATTTTATCAACAACATCCATTCCATCAATAACTTTACCGAAAGCAGCATATTGACCGTCAAGGTGTGGAGCATCTTTGTGCATAATAAAAAACTGAGAGCCTGCAGAATCAAAATCAAATGCACGTGCCATTGAAATAACGCCTCTTTCGTGTTTTAAGTTATTTTCTACTCCGTTTGATAAAAATTCGCCTTTAATATGATAACCCGGTCCGCCTGTACCTCTGCCTTCAGGACACCCACCCTGAATCATAAAGCCTTCAACAACTCTGTGGAAAATAAGCCCGTTATAAAAACCTTTTGATGCAAGATATTTAAAGTTTGAAACTGAAATTGGCGCAATATCGGGATAAAGTTCAAGTTCAATTACTTCTTCATTATCTAAAGTTATTTTACAATTTAATTTTTCTTTTGTTTCAAGTATATCAAATGGATAATTCATATATATAACCTACTTTACAATAATAGTTTTAATTTTAATATCTTTTAATGGTTTATCGTTAGCATCAGTTTCGCAAGTTGCAATTTCGTCAACAAACTCAATCCCTTCGGTTACTCTGCCAAAAGCAGCATATTGACCGTCAAGATGCGGAGCATCGTTATGCATAATAAAGAACTGAGAACCGGCAGAGTCATTAGCACTTGAACGAGCCATTGAGATAACCCCTCTTGTGTGCTCTAAATCGTTTTCCACTCCATTTGCCAAAAATTCGCCTTTAATTCTGTAATTCGGTCCGCCGTTACCGATACCGTTAGGACAACCTCCCTGAATCATAAATCCTTCTATAACTCTATGGAAAATAAGCCCATCATAAAACTTTTCATCAGCTAAATATTTAAAGTTTGAAACAGTAATCGGTGCAATTTCAGGATACAAATCAAGTTTAATTGTATTTCCGTTATCAAGTATAATCTCTGCTTCAATTATTTCTTTTGACTCTATAATTTCAAACGGATATTTAAGTTCTTGTTCGTTATTACTTAAATTATTACCGTCACCTGATGTCTGCTTAACATTCGCACAGCCAGTAAGAAGAAGTGCAAGAATTAAAGTAAATACAAATATTAATCTTTTCATTTTTTACCTCCCTGTACTTCCGTAACCGCCAAGTCTTTCACCTTCAGCAGTATCATCATCTGCTATCAAATATTTCTGGAATATTCCCTGACCTATTTTTTCCCCTTTTTTAATTGTTATATCAAATGGAAAAAAATTATAAAAAGCAAACATAATATGCCCGTCATTGTCAGGATTACCAAAGTAATCACTGTCAATAACACCTACAGAATTTGCAAGTACCATTCCTTTTTTCATAGGATTGGATGACCTGTTATAAATATATAACACTTCATCTTCCGGCATATATGCTTTTATTCCTGTTTTAATAAGTGTAGGTTTTAAGGGAGATTCTTCTTTATTGGTTATTGCTTTGACTGCTTTTTTAAAAAATGATTCTATAACTATATCTTCGGATGCTGAGAAATCATATCCCGCACTGTTTTTAGTACTTCTTTTGGGTAATAAAATATTATCATTTTCAAATCCTTTACATACCATAAAGCCTCTCGTTTTCATATTAACCTCCTACATACATTTTGACCAACCGCAAACGCACTGCACGCATCCTGCTTCATGGCGTAATTGTTCACCACATTCAGGGCAATGAGTCATTGTATTTATATCTTCTGACAGATTAAAGGCAACCTGATCAACATCTTCTTTTTCCTCTTTGCCTTTAAATCCTCCCACAAATAATTCTGTAGTATATTCTTCTTTTAATGCTTTTGCAATAATATCAGGACAGGAAATACCGTCTAAATATTCCCCTTTGGTCTTATATCTTACGCAAGCAGGACAAGTAATATTTTTTAACTGGTCGATTATTTCATCAACTAAAACTCCGCTTCTTAAGCACAAAGATATCATTCTGTTAAGACCGTCAATATTTGATTTACAAATACCATTTTTAGAGGTATTAACAAAAGATTCAACTATATTTCCTGACTTATCCCTGTTTATAGTAACGTATAAATTTCCGCAGGCAGTTTTATACTTGGTTGTTGTACCGTAAGTTTTACCAAGCGCTGCTCTGCTTATAGGTTTAACAGAGTCAAATTCAAAATTTTCTTCTTTTGATTGTGTTGGAGCGGTATTTAAAAGAATACCTGTTCTTCTGCAATTATCTCTGAATATTGTTACACCTTTAAGCCCCTTTTCCCATGCTTTGATATATAAATCAAAAACATCAGAAGTTGTGAAATTTTCAGGAACGTTAACTGTTGAACTAATCGATGCATCAATATGCTTTTGCCATATAGACTGCATATTAATTCTGTCTTTATAATCCAAAGTCATTGCAGTAACAACATAATTAGGGAGTTCTTCTTCATCTTTTAATTCTTTAACTTCCATAAGGGAAGAAACGATAGGTGTATATACTTTATAGAATCTGTCTTCCCCATGTAATGACTCTGTTTTTCTTACATAAGAAATGTTATAAATAGGCTCAATACCTCCACTTATTCCAAGCATTGTTGAAATAGTGCCTGTAGGAGCAATTGTAAGAAGCTGACTGTTTCTTAATCCGTTTTCTTTAACAGCCTTTTTTGTTGCTTTTGATGTATTGGCAATAAAATATGGTGAACTCATAACTGCTTCTTCGTCATACATCGGATATGTTCCATATTTTTTTGCTAATTTTGAACTTGTAAGTATAGCACGGTCTGCCATAACAAATCCTATTTTATCGCATATTTCAAGTGCAGATTCACTTCCGTATTTTATACCAAGTTTAATAAGACAATCACCAAGCCCCATAATTCCAAGACCAATCTGACGCCAGTTATCAACACTTTCTCTTTGTTCTTTTAACGGATGTAAAGGAAGCCCTTCTTCCAAAACTTCATTTAAATATATAACTGCTTCTTCTACCGCATCAGAAAAACCTTCAAAATCAAATTCAGAATTTGCTTCAAACTCGTTTTCAACAAATGCTGCAAGATTTATACTTCCAAGCAAACAACTTCCGCCTGCAGGCAATGGTTCTTCGGCACATGGATTAACTCCTGCAAACTTAAATCTATTGTCTTCGCTAAGTAAATTCCAGTTTTCGATTCTATCCCAGAAAAGTGCACCTGGTTCAGCCATATCCCAGTTATTATATACTAACTTATTAAACAAATCTCTTGCTTTAACTTTCTTTTCAATAAGTTCGCCTGTTTCCTCTCTTCTAAAAGAAAGAGTCCAGAAATCATCAGTTTTAACTGCTTCCATAAAGTCATCTGTTATTCTTATTGAAATATTTGCTTTTGTAACTTTTTCAAGATCGTTCTTTATATCAATAAAAGATTCTATATCAGGATGAGAACAATCAAGAGAAATCATAAGTGCACCTCTTCTTCCCGACTGACCGATAAGTTCAGTTACAAGAGAATAAAGGTTCATAAATGAAACTCCACCTGTTGTTTCCTTTGCGGCATTATTTATTTTAGCACCGGCAGGAGACAATTTTGATATATCAATACCACATCCACCGCCATATGAATATGTTCTTGCAAGTTTTGATGCACATTCAAATATACTTTCTATATTATCTTCGGGAGGAGTAATAACATAACAGTTTGAATAAGTAATCTTTCTGTTATCTTTATTAAGACCTCTGCTTGCAATAATTCTTCCTCCAGGTAAGAATTTTTTCTCAAGCATATATTCTTTTATCTTCTTATTTCCTCCGCTTACACGTTCAAAAAATTCATCAAAACTTTCCCCATCATGCTGATATTTCTTATACCAGATATCTCTTTGAAGGTCGGTATTAAACCAGTTTTCTAATGTATAGTTCCCCATTTCTAACTTTCCTTTCTATATGTAGATGTGTTAACACACAATATATGTGACATTCTATCAAATTATACAATATATATAGTGGTATGTCAAGAGGTTTTAATAACTAAAAATGTTTTTTTTATTTTTATTTTTTTTAAGTTGAAATTCATGCAATTTTAAGGTATAATATAAAAGATATTACTAAAAAAGGAATGATTATTTTATGAAACTCGGTATAGTTGGTTTGCCAAATGTTGGTAAAAGCACACTGTTTAACGCAATAACAAAAGCAGGTGCCGAATCGGCAAACTATCCGTTTTGTACCATTGACCCTAATGTTGGAATAGTTACTGTTCCTGACGAGAGGCTTGATGTGCTTACCAAAATGTATAATTCTAAAAAAACCGTTCCCGCAACAATTGAATTCGTTGATATAGCAGGACTTGTAAAAGGTGCTTCCAAAGGCGAAGGTTTAGGAAATAAATTTTTATCTCACATAAGAGAAGTTGACGCTATTATTCACGTTGTAAGATGTTTTGAAGATGCAAACATTGTTCATGTTGAAGGAAGTATTGACCCTAAAAGAGATATTGATACAATAAATATTGAACTTATGCTTTCTGACCTTGATATTATAGAAAAAAGAATTGACAGAACAAGAAAGATGTTAAAAGGTGATAAAAAATATCAGGCGGAACTTGATACTCTCTTAAAAGTCAAAGAAGCACTTGAAAATGAAACTTGTGTAAGATTGCTTGATTTATCCGATGAAGAAAAGGAAATGTTAAAAGAAGTTGCACTTATTACTGCAAAACCTGTTATATATGCAACAAATGTTTCGGAAGATGATTTTATAGAAGGTATTGAAAATAACAACTTTGTTAAACAAGTGGAA
This sequence comes from Oscillospiraceae bacterium, assembly GCA_015068525.1. Classification (NCBI taxonomy): domain Bacteria; kingdom Bacillati; phylum Bacillota; class Clostridia; order Eubacteriales; family Oscillospiraceae; species Oscillospiraceae bacterium. Next base: position 14,906 of record SVKJ01000017.1, read on the forward strand.
GAAATTGCAAGTAAAGAAAATTCATTAGTTTTGCCTATTTCTGCAAAAATAGAATCAGAGATTGCAGAACTTGACGAAGATGAAAAGAAGGAATTTTTATCAGAACTTGGAATTTCAGAGTCAGGTCTTGACAGACTTATTAAAGCAAGTTATAAACTTTTAGGCCTTATGAGTTATTTAACTGCGGGAGAACCTGAGGTAAGAGCATGGACTATTAAAATCGGCACAAAAGCGCCCCAGGCGGCAGGTAAAATTCACTCTGACTTTGAAAGAGGTTTTATCCGTGCAGAAGTTATCTCCTACTCTGACTTAATTGAATGTGGAAGTATGACTGCCGCTAAAGAAAAAGGCTTAGTACGTTCTGAAGGAAAAGAATATGTTTTCCAGGATGGAGATGTTGTTTTATTCAGATTTAATGTGTAGTTTTTTAAAAAAACTATAGACAAGCCAACAAAAAAATTATATAATATAATGTGAAAAATTTATCAAGGAGGATTATCATGAGCGAATTAACACATGAAGTTCAAAATATGGTATGCCTTGCAAAAGGCGTTAATCATGGTCCTGCTCCTATTCCTGAAGAAGGTAAATGGGTTCAGGCAAAAGAAATTAAAGATATTTCCGGTTTTACACACGGTATCGGCTGGTGTGCTCCTCAACAAGGTGCATGTAAATTAAGCCTTAACGTTAAAGATGGTATTATCAAAGAAGCATTAGTTGAAACCATCGGTTGTTCCGGGATGACCCACTCTGCTGCTATGGCTGCAGAAATTTTAGCAGGTAAAACATTACTTGAAGCAGTTAATACTGACCTTGTATGTGATGCTATTAACACTGCTATGAGAGAGTTATTCTTACAGATAATTTACGGAAGAACTCAGACTGCTTTTTCTGAAAATGGTTTACCAATCGGTGCAGGTCTTGAAGATTTAGGTAAAGGTCTTCGTTCACAGGTTGGTACAATGTATTCTACAACTGAAAAAGGTCCAAGATACTTGGAAATGGCAGAAGGTTATGTCACAAGACTTGCTGTTGACGATAAAGATTTAATTATCGGATATGAATTCATCAACTTCGGCAGAATGATGGATATGATTAAAGCAGGCGAAGAACCAAAAACTGCTATGGAAAAAGCAACAGGTAAATATGGTAGATTTGAAGATGCGGTTAAATATATTGACCCAAGAAAAGAATAATCAGGAGGTGAGAAGTTATGCCATTATTTGAAGGATATGAAAGAAGAATAGATAAAATAAATGTTGTACTTAAAAAGTACGGATTTGAAAAAATTGAAGATGCTGTTAAATTATGTAATGACAAAGGCATCGATGTATTAAAATTAGTTAAAGATATTCAGCCAATCTGCTTTGAAAATGCATGTTACGCTTACGCTCTTGGTGCTGCTATTGCTATCAAAAAAGATTGTAAAGTTGCTGCTGATGCTGCTGAAGCAATCGGCGAAGGTTTACAGGCATTCTGTATCCCTGGTTCAGTTGCTGAACAAAGAAAAGTTGGTTTAGGACATGGTAATCTTGCTGCTATGTTACTTCGTGAAGAAACAAAATGTTTCGCATTCGTTGCAGGTCACGAATCTTTTGCTGCTGCTGAAGGTGCTATCGGTATCGCAAGATCAGCAAACAAAGTAAGAAAAGAACCATTAAGAGTTATCTTAAATGGTTTAGGTAAAGATGCTGCTCAAATCATTTCAAGAATTAACGGATTCACATACGTTAAAACAAAATATGATTATGCTACAGGCGAACTTCAGATAGTTGAAAAAATCCCATACTCTAACGGCGATAAATCAAAAGTTAACTGCTATGGGGCTGACGATGTAAGAGAAGGTGTTGCAATACTTCATCATGAAGATGCAGGCGTTGGTATTACAGGTAACTCTACCAACCCAACAAGATTCCAGCACCCTGTTATGGGAACATATAAAAAAGAAAGAATTGAAATGGGTAAAAACTTCTTCTCTGTTGCATCAGGCGGCGGTACAGGAAGAACACTTCACCCAGATAATATGGCTGCAGGCCCTGCTTCTTACGGTTTAACCGATACAATGGGAAGAATGCACTCTGACGCTCAGTTTGCAGGTTCATCTTCAGTTCCTGCTCACGTAGAAATGATGGGACTAATCGGTATGGGTAACAACCCAATGGTTGGTGCATCAGTTGCAGTTGCAGTTGCTGTTGAGGAAGCATTAAAGTAAATATCTATAAAATTTACTTTCAGCGATTGAAATGATAAAGTCAAAAAATGTGCCGAGGGAGTTTTTTCCCACGGCGCATTATTTTTAATAGATACGCTATTTTAAAAACAAAAAGTTTTTCATTTTAAAACTTGACCAATCTTTTTTTATAAGTAAAAAATGTTTTGCAGTTTTTTAATAGTATACTTGCAATACAAATTACTATCAAATGAGGTGATGCTTATGATGAATAATATTATTGAAACAAACGCCCAACAGACTGAAAAAGGATTTTTTTTAGAAACAACCGAGCATTATATTACTATAGAAACAACAGTTGATTCTAATGATTATTATCAAATTAATATAGGATATTCCCATGAGGATTGGGAAGCATTCCTTAGTGTTACTGTAACATATCCTGACGGAGAGGAAACAAAGTTCATTCATGGAATTCCTCATGGCAAAAACGAAGCATTGTTCCCTCTTTACCTAAAAAAAGGAAAAAACATACTTAGCTTTCAACATAATTATTGTCTTGGAACCTACATATCTTTTGTAAAGAATATAGGCAAAGTTGAAAAGTTAAACTACGAAATATCCCCAAAAAAAGATTTACTTTTCATAAGCAAAAAAAAGACATTAAAAACATTTTTGAAAAACTATAAGCAACCACTTGTTAAAATTGAAACTTCAGAAGGAAAAAATATACCTTTTCAGACAAAGGAAACATCCTCTTCAAACGCACTGCGAAATGATATGATTGATGTCTTTCCCGATATTAACACAATTTATAAACTTGGCAATGGAACGCATACACTGAATTTTTTCTTAGCAAATGGTGAAGTTTTAAAACAAGAAATTGAAATACAAAATACCGTACCTGAAACAAAACTTCAAATAATAAACTTTAATGTTGGCAGTGCTAACTCTACCTTAATTTTTCTGCCAAATGGAAAAAAACTACTTATTGATTCAGGTACAGAAACTGCTGCAAGAGAAAAACTTCTTCCATGGTTTAAGAAGAATTCAATTACGCTGGACTATTATTTACTGACACATTTTCACGATGACCATGATGGATGTAAGGATGAGATAATAGAAAAGAATAATATATCAATACCTGATCCCGAAAAAGCAAACGAACTTCTCAAATCCAATAAAGAAATGCGTTATAACTATTTAAAAAAATTCAGTTATCTTAATTCAACTATGCTTTGCTGTTATGATGAACTTCACAAAATATGGGATTTAGGTGATGTAAAGATAGATATATTAAACAGTCGCTTTGATGAGAACGGAGATAGTGTAGAAATATATAACTATCCTTTTATTAAAAATAATGAACATAACTACGAAAATGCCACATCTGTTTCCTTTATGCTTGATTATAACGGGTATCGCTATTACCACGGTGCCGATAACTATGCATATGCACAGGAAAGATATATGTATGATATGATAAAAGCCAAAAGAACTAAAGAACTTAATTGTCATTGGTTTTATGCTAATCATCATTTTATATGCGATATAAGTCCCGTTTTTATAAACACCTTAAATCCTGCTGTTGTATATGTTCCAAATGGCTTTATTTATCACAGAACCTTATACATTGAGTACTACAAAAAATGTGTAGAAAACTATTATTTTGAAAGTAAGCGACTTGAAAATACACTTTTCTCAAACGAAACCGGAAATGCAAAAATCTCTGTAAACAGTGCTGACAACTGGTTTTATGAAATATTACAGGATGAGGATATATAAAGACATCTTTTTTCATTATTTAAGAAATTAAAACACAAAACATTAAGGATAATTATTTACAACTAAAAATGCACCGTAGAAATATTTTTCCACGGTGCATTTATGTTTATTGTGAATTGACTCACAAAACGTTCTTTTAAACAAACATAAATTTTAGTTCATTAGTTTTTTAGTTTTTAATAAATAATTTTCTATTTACTAGAACAAAATAATAATAAACTGAGAAACTAAAACTACGGCAATAAGTGCAATCGGATATGTCGCTGCATATGCTGATGCAACATCTTCTGTTCCTGCAACACCGATAAGAGTACCAAGTGCAGGAGTACTTGTCATACCACCTGTGATAGAGCCAAGATTATTAAGAAGGCTAAGTTTTAATACATATTTTGCAAATATAAAACCAATTATAAGTGGGAATATTGTCATAATTATTCCGTAAACAAAGTACATTGGGTCAAAGTTTGCTATAAATTCTGCACCGCCAGGAATACCAGCTCCAACTAAGAAAAGAACAAGTCCTAATTCTCTGAAAAGTTTAAGTGTACTCTGAGAAGGCATAATACTTATACGTCCTATTCTGCCAAAATGTCCTAAAACAAGACTCATAAGAAGGCATCCGCCTGTTGTGGTAAGCGAGAAACAAGTACCACTAAGACCTGCAGAAGAAAGTGGGATTTTAATCTGCCCGAGAACTGTTCCTAAAATTGCAGCAAGTGAAAATCCCGCAAAACCCATATGGTCAATTTCAAATAATTTTAGCATAGATTTCTTTTCATTAGTTTCTGCTTTTATAACTAATTTTGCACGTTCTTCATCCATATTGGCTTTTAGTAATTTTGGTACAATCTGTACAAATAGAACAACACCAACAACACCGAATATGTAAGCAATACCGTGACCTACTGAAACAAGACCTGTAAATTCAGGGCTAACTGTTGCTTTTGCCGCTGAAAACGCAGGTGTAGATGTAAGCGAACCTGAAAGTAAACCAACAATCATAGCAACAAAGCCATCCTGACTTTCAATAGTTGCACCATATCCGAATACTTCTCCTAAATAAATACATAAAACTGCAGAAAGTCCACCTGCAAGAATAATTATCACACCTAAAAGAACATAAGATTTAAAGTTCAGTTTAAAATTACCGAAAAATTTAGGACCTGCGATAAATCCAACTGATGTTACAAAAAGTATAAGTCCAAAACTTTCAACTATTGTAAGACCTGAAGAAAAATCGTACGGTTTAGCTGACGCTAAAAACAAAAGATCGCCCGATTCGTTAACTTTAAAGAAAAGTGCTCCGAATATTAATGCAACAATAAATACGCCTGCATCTCCCAGTGATATTCCTTTAATAGTTATTCTTCCAAGAAGATAACCAAAAAGAAGAACTGTAAAAATCACAAAAAGTAATGTATAAATATTACTGATTGATATAATTCCATTTAATAAAGTCATTTTTAAAATCCCCTTTTTAAAATTTACACAACCTATATGATACTATAATTTACACAATATGTCAATTATATATTTTTCTTTCTTGTGTAGTCAGGAAGAAGTTTAGGTGATACAGTATTTGTTTTAATACCTGCATCTTTAATTTCTTTTTCAAACTTCTCGATATGTGAAAGTGATAATTTACCTATATTAACATCTTTTGATTTTTTTGCAGCATTTTTACCGGCACTTCTTCCGAAAACGATAATATCAAGTAAAGAGTTACCCATAAGTCTGTTTTTACCATGAATTCCTCCAACGGCTTCCCCTGCTACAAATAAATTTTCAATATTAGTTGTCATACAGTCTTCTGTAATATCAAGACCACCATTCTGATAGTGAAGTGTAGGATATACTAAAATCGGCTCTTTACGGATATCGATACCATACTTATCAAACATTCTCCACATAGCAGGAATTCTTTTCATTATAGTACCTTCTCCACCAATTTTTTCTATCATTGGTGTATCAAGCCAAACTCCTTTACCACTGCCAGTATCTATGCCATTATCTCTTTCGGAACATTCTCGGATAATAGATGCCGCAGCAACATCACGGGTTTCTAACGGATGCATAAACACTTCCCCGTTTTCATTTACAAGTTTTGCGCCGAGTGAACGAACTTTTTCAGTAACGAGTGCACCAAAAATCTGTTCAGGATAAGCAACACCTGTTGGATGATACTGTAAAGTTTCGGCATAAAGTAGTTTTGCACCTGCACGATATCCCAAAACAAGACCGTCAGCAGTTGCACCGTAGTGATTTGATGTTGGAAATCCCTGATAGTGCATACGACCTGCGCCACCTGTTGCAATAATAACAGTTTTTGCTTTTGCAACCATAAGTTCTTTTGTTTCCATATTCATAAGAACTGCACCTGCTGCGTTTCCATTTTCATCAAGAATAAGTTCAATTGCAGATGTAAAATCTACAACAGGGATATTACGGTTTAAAACTTCATCACGAAGAGTTCTCATAATTTCAGCACCTGAATAGTCTTTTGCGGCGTGCATTCTCTTTCTTGAAGTTCCCCCTCCGTGTGTTGTTACCATTGTTCCGTCTTTTTCTTTATCAAACTCTACCCCTAAATTGCTAAGCCATAAAATTGCTTCCGGAGCATCACAAACAAGTTTGGATAAAAGTTCTCTTTTTGCTGCAAAATGACCGCCGCCAAATGCATCTACAAAGTGGATTGCAGGAGAATCGTTTGGTTTATCAGCTGCCTGAATACCACCTTCTGCCATCATTGTATTGGCGTCACCCATTCTTAATTTTGTAACAATCATTACATCAGCGCCTGCTTCATTTGCTTCAATTGCTGCAGAAGTTCCAGCGCCACCACCACCAATTATTAAAACATCAGTTTCATAATCAGGATTATTAAGATCAACACTGTCTTTTGTTATACGACTGTGTGCCTGCAGTATTTCTGCAAGTTCGGTAGGAACTTTTTCGCCTTTGTTAGGACCAATCTTTAAAGTAACAAATTCGTCCATTTTATAGTCCGGATGAAAAGCAGCAAGTAAGTCTTCCTTTTCTTTTGCTGTCATACGATCCGGTTCTAAAGCAATATTTTTTTCTCTCGCAGCTTCAACTAAAGCAATTGATTTTTGAAATTTTTCCGAATACATATTTTCATCCTCCTTATTTTTCTATTTCACGCGTATTATAAAGTTCTTTCATTTCTTCTATAGGCTTTTGCATAAGTGCTTCTATAAGTTCTTTAAAATCGCCGTTTTCAATTTCTTTAACACGGTCTTCTAAATGACCGCATCCCGGAGCAAGATATTTTCCGTTAATTCTTCTTGCAAGCATTGCAACCTGAGGATGTGAAATCCCTGCAGGACATCTTGAGGAACATACTCCGCACATTACACAGTCAAAAGATTCTTCAGCACATTTCTCAAATTCGCCACGTTGAGCATAAGCGATATACTGCATAACATTAAGTCCTTGCGTACAACTCTTTGTGCATGCATTACAGCCTATACAAGCATAAATTTCAGGATAAAGTTGCATCATAACAGATTCATTTACAGGAATATTTTCTATATCGTATCCTTCCTTAACAAGTGGGAAAAAAGGTAAAGTTGCAATATACATATTATCTTCAACTTTAGTCTGACAAGCAAGACATGCTTTAAGTTCCTTGTCCCCTTTTATACGGTAAATTGTTGCACATGCACCACAAAAACCATTACGGCAACCACAACCTCTTACTAACTGGTAACCCGCATATTCCATAGCAGTCATTATCGTTAAATTTTCAGGCACTTCATATTTTTTGCCGAAAAGAAATATATTAACTAATTTTTCCATAATATCTCTCCTTTAATACTCATCCGGAAGTTCGTCAAGTTCATCACATCTGAACACAGGACCATCTTTACAAACATACTTGGAGCCAACGTTACATCTTCCGCATTTTCCAACTCCGCATTTCATTCTTAACTCAAGTGTAGTATAAATCTGAGTTTTATCAAGTCCAAGTTCACAAAGCCCATCAAGTGTAAATTTAATCATAATAGGAGGCCCGCAAAGTACAGCAGTCTTATTTGTATCAAAGCCAAGTTCTTTTACATAGTTTGGAACAAATCCGACATGGCCATCCCAGCCTTCCTGCGGATTATCGATAGTAAGATGAACTTTAACTCCTGAGTCTTTTGACCATTCTTCGATAATCTCCTTGTAATCAAGTAAATCATCTTTACTTCTTGAACCATAAACAATATCTATTTCTCCGTAACGATCACGATAATGTCTGCAATAATTTATAACTGAACGAAGAGGAGCAAGGCCAACACCACCTGCAATAAACAAAAGATTTTTTCCTTTAAACACATCATCCACAGGAAATGGGTTTCCATAAGGGCCTCTTATAGTTATCTGCTGACCAACTTCTGCCTGATGCAACCATTCAGTCACACATCCGCATTTCTTAATAGAAAATTCCATGTATTCTTCATTAGTCGGAGATGATGTAATAGAAAACATCGCTTCGCCAACGCCCGGAACTGATAGCATTGCACATTGACCAGGACGGTGTTCAAATGCTTTTTTACCATCTTTGGTTACAACTCTGAATGTTTTAATATCAGGTGTATCAATACGTACATCGGTTATAACGCCGATTTTTGGAATTAAAGTTTCAAACTCATTATTCATGCGTCAGTTCCTCCAATCTTTTTCATTACTTTGACAATATTCATAGAAATCGGACACTTTGAAAGACATCTTCCACAACCTACACAACTGAAAAGTCCGTCATTATTTTCAGGATAATACACAAGTTTATGCATAAATCTCTGACGGAAACGTTCTTTTTGCGTTAGCCTGTTATTGCCATGAGCCATTTTAGTAAACTCGGAATACATACAAGAGTCCCAACATCTAAATCTTATAACACCTTTACCTGTATTAAAGTCTTTTATATCATAACACTGACAAGTTGGGCAAACAAATGTGCAAGTTCCGCATCCAAGACAACTTTGAGACAACTCATCCCATGCAGGGTGATTAAAAAACTCGTCCGTTTTCCCACCGCCAAAAACGTCAGTTTTAAGATCTTTAAGTGGTAACTTATTCATAATATTTTGAATTTTTTCTTTTTCTTTATTTACTGTAGTTTCGTCACATTCTTCTAAAAGTGAAGAAAGTTTATTAAGAAGTTCTTTACCTTTTTCAGTGTTGGCTTTAAAGAAAATTTCATCTTCCGTTTTCCAGGTTGAAATATCTCCTTGTGGCTCTTCAGGTGAGATGCCAAAAGTTTTACAAAAACAGGTTTCAGAAGGCTTTTTACATGCAGTTGACACTATAATACCTTTTTTACGTCTATTGGCATAATAACTGTCAACAGGTTCTGCAAGAAAAACTCTGTCTAAAACTTCAAAACTTTTTACATCACATGCACGGACACCAAAAATAACAAAATCCTCTGTTTCACTTCTTGTATCAATTACATCAATGTTTTTACCGTCCGTTTTAAATTCCATTAAGTTTTCCATCTGCGGAAAAAAGAAATCTTTAGGACTTCTTACAGTATTTAAAGTTTCACTCCATAATACTCCATTTTCCCACTGTTTATAGGAAGCACTTCCTTCTTTTTCATCAACGGGAAGATAAAGTTTTGCATTTTTTGATATTTCTTCAAAAATCAAGTCAATTTTATCTAAAGAACATTTACGCATCAGTATCCCTCCTGTCAAAGACTTCACCAGGTTCCAAATCATCAGTTGTATAGTCAACAAGTGGTGCTCTTTGCCCAACTTCTTCTCCTGCCTGATATTCTCCGTAAAATTCATTTATATCCTTTATAAATTTACGGTTTAATAAGTGAAGTGGAATATTCTGAGGGCAAACTCTTGAACATTCTCCACAATCTGTACAACGACCTGCAACGTGATATGCTCTTATAATATGGAACATTTTTTCTTCAAAACTGTTAGCAGGTGCTTTATTTTCAACGCCTGATGACGGATTGTCAAAAACACACTTTTCACATGTACACGCAGGACAAGCATCACGGCAAGCATTACAACGTATACAACGTGAAAGTTCATTCTGCCAGAATAAAAATCTTTCATCAGGAGTCATTGCTTCTAATTTCGCAACCTCGTCAAATCTTCCTGACTTAATTACTTCGCCTTCTTCACCAAGAAGTTCATCATAGGCAACATGCTTTTTACTCTTGCAATTTATACAACGTTCTAAAAGAATATCTTGTTTAGAAATAATAACAGGTTTATCTTCATAGATAGTTGTAACAAGAATGTTGTCATGTTCTTCGGCAATCGATGTTATTCCCTCGCCTGCTATTTTTTTCAGTTTGGAAACATCAGCCATACCATCACATGGAATACCAACAACGTAAACTTTTTCACGATCAAAACGATGTTCACTAAGCAATTGATTAAAACTATATGTATCACAAGGTTTTAAGAAAACAAGAATTTTACCATCAAATCGGTCTGTTTTAGAAACGAGATATTTTGAAAAGTTTACTCCACAAAAATCATTGAATAAGAAATTTTCTTTTAAATCTTCCAAAGTTTTAAACATTGCAGGGGTTACATCATATCCGAATTCTCCCTTTTTCCATCCAAGAACTGCGTTAACAGTACCGTTATTCATAAGAGAAACTGCTTTGTCTATCAACTGATTCTTAGTTATCTTTTGCATCTAAGATCCTCCAATCTCTTGTTTTCTCCAAGTTCGGTTACCTTTTTTACAAAATCATTCATTGTAGCAGCAAATTTTGCACCTTCAGCCGCAGAAACCCATTCAACACGAGTACGTTCTTTTTCTATGCCTAAAAAGTCAAGCATTGAAAAGAGTGTTGCCATTCTTCGACGTGTATAATAATTTCCTGATGTATAGTGACAGTCGCCAGGATGGCAACCGCATATAATAACACCATCTGCACCCCTTTGGAATGCACGAAGAACAAACATTGGATTAACACGGCAAGAGCAAGGAACTCTTATAATTTTTACATCGGCAGGATAGTTAAGACGATTATTTCCTGCAAGGTCTGCACCTGCATATGAACACCAGTTACAACAAAAAGCAACAATTAAAGGTTTATATTCTTTTACTTGCATATTGCGTCCACCTCCGCCATAATCTGATTACTTGCAAATCCTTTTAAGTCCATAGCACCTGACGGACATGCAACAGTACATGCGCCACAGCCCTGACAAACTGCAGGATTTACAATAGCAATTCTTCTTAATTTTGTTGTTCTGTCAGGCATACGGAATTCTTTATCTTCATATGTAATAGCACCATATGGACAAACTCTTTCACAAGTTGAACATCCATTACACATAAGTTCATTTGAATGTGCAACACATGGATTTCCTGTTAATTTATCTTTTGCTAAAAGACCTATAACTTTTGATGCTGCAGCGCCTGCCTGTGAAACTGTTTCAGGAATATCTTTAGGTCCCTGACAAGCACCTGACAAGAAGACACCTGCTGTCGGGCTTTCTACAGGACGAAGTTTAGGATGTGCTTCCGTAAAGAAGTCATTGGTATCCATACTTGCAGTTAACATTGTAGCAAGAGGTCTTGCAGATTTATCAGGTTCAATGGCTGCTGCCAGAACTACTAAATCAGCATCTATATGAAGTTGCTTATTGGAAATAAGGTCTGATGCCTGAACTTTTAATTTATCACCAAAAGGTGTAACCTTACCTACCATACCTTTAATATATTTTACTCCGTATTCCTCAACTGCACGGCGATAAAATTCGTCAAAGTTTTTACCCGGAGTTCTTACATCAATATAGAAAACATAAACATCTGTATCAGGATATTTATCCCTCACAAGCATCGCGTGTTTAGCCGTATACATACAGCAAATCTTTGAACAGTATTCTTTTCCTTTTTCGGCGCATGCATCACATCTTGAACCAACACACTGTACAAAAACAATTGTTTTCGGTGACTTACCGTCAGATGGTCTTTCAAGATGCCCAGCTGTTGGACCAGCGGCATTTGTAAGACGCTCAAATTCTAAAGATGTTATAACATCCTTTGACTGATTATAAGCAAACTCATCAAATTTATCCATACTGATAGGATTAAAACCTGTTGCAACAACAATTGCACCGTATTTTTCATTTATATATTCATCTTTTTGCGTATAATCTATAGCACCTGCTGCGCAAACTTTTGCACAAAGACCACATTTGCCGTTTTTTAACATATTACAGGAATTCGGGTCAATTGTAGCAACCTTTGGAACTGCCTGTGCAAAAGGAATATATATAGCAGTACGGTTATCCATTCCAAGATTAAACTCGTTAGGAACTTTCTTCATCGGGCATTTTTCCACACAAGCACCGCATCCTGTACAAATATCTTCTTTTACAAAACGTGCATTTTTCTTTATTGTTACATCAAAATTACCAACAAAACCTTTAATTTCTGACACTTCGCTGTATGAGAAAATACGTATATTTTCATTTTGAGCAACATCCACCATTTTCGGTGTTAAAATACAAGCTGCACAGTCAAGTGTCGGGAAAGTTTTATCAAGTTGTGCCATTTTTCCGCCGATTGTAGGCTTTTTCTCAACAATATCAACTTTAAATCCTGCATCTGCAATATCAAGTGCTGTCTGGATACCTGCAATACCGCCCCCGATAACAAGTGCTCTTTTGGTAACGGGAGATTCACCAGGTGTAAGCGGTGCATTAAGATTAACTTTTGCAATGGCCGCTTTACCAAGAATAATAGCTTTTTCGGTTCCCGTCTCTATATCTTTATGAACCCAGGAACATTGTTCTCTTATATTAGCAATTTCAACCATATAAGGATTTAATCCTGCAGCTGCTGCAGTTTTTCTGAATGTTGCTTCATGCATACGAGGTGAGCATGAGCAAACAACAATACCTGTAAGGTTATGTTCCTTTACAGCGTTTTTTATCATATCCTGCCCTGCCTGAGAGCACATATATTGATAATTGGTGGAAAAGACGACACCAGGTTCGCTTTTCAATGCTTCAGATACCGCCTCAACATCAACAGTACCTGCAATATTACTGCCACACCAACACACAAAAACACCAACTCTTTGCATTTGTCTTTTCCTCCCTACTTAGTATATTTTCTAAATGCACTGACTAAAAGCTGTTGCGGAATATCATCATCAAGAAGTTCCGGTACATCATTTGCAGTCATTCTGTTTGCCCCTTGTTTTCTTATTGCCATAAGACGAACTGCTTCAACTAATTTAGCAGGTTCTACACTTCTTGGACATCTTTCAATACAAGCAAAACAAGATAAGCATTTATATAGTGATTCTGATTTTAAAAGCGGTTCTATATCTCCGCTTTCAACCATACTTACAAACTGATGAGGATGATATTCCATCTCATCGTAAGCAGGACAAGTCGCAGAGCATTTTCCGCATTTCATACATTTTTTAGGATTAACTCCGCTTTGGCGGATTAATTCCTCACGAAGATACTCATTATTCATCTGTATTCTCCTTTAGACGATTAAATATATTTATTCATTAATTCTTTACTCCAAGTGCATCTGCTAAAAGTTCTGTAAAATATACCACAGGAATATCTGCACCGTTTTTTATTAGATTATATTTACAAAGAGGACAGGCTGTTATAATCATTTCGGCACCCTGAATTTTAGCATTTTCTATAACAGCATTACTGCTTTTTTTAGAAAGTTCAGGACTTTCTACGGTTACATAACCTCCGCAACATTCATTGCGTTTTGAGTAAATAACAGGTTCTGCTCCGATTGCCTTTATAAAATCCTCCATAATACTTGGATTTTCAGGATCATCCATTTTCATAACACTGCCGGGTCTTAATAAAAGGCAACCATAATATGCAGCAATCTTTTTTCCTTTAAGTGGATTTACAACTTTTTCTTTTAATTTATCAAATCCCACTATATCACGAAGCATCTCTAAATAATGATAAATCTCTGCTTCTCCGTAATATCCGCCTTCATCTGACATATAATTATTTACTTTACTTGAGAATTCTTTATTATTTGTAACAGCATAATTTGTTTGTTTTATAACATTATGACATGCTGAACATACTGTTATAAGAGGCTGATTTTTTAAATAAGCCTCTTTCAAAGCACGAACAGAAGAAAGTTTTGTTGCAATTTCATCATTCGATGTAGTAAAAACTCCTCCGCAACATTGCCAGTTTTCAATTTCTTCAAGTGTAACCCCTAATGCCTCTGCTGATTTATATGCATACAAATCAAGGTCTTTAGCTTTATTTTTTAAGGTACAACCCGGAAAATAACTAACTTTCATTTTTTCTATACCTCCATATCAGAAACATTTATACTTAAACCATTTCTTCGGGATGGAATACTTCGTCAAATTTCTCACTTGTTAGAAATCCAAGTTCAACACATGCTTCTTTAAGTGAAATATTATCTTTATATGCTTTCTTTGCAGTTTTAGCAGCATTTTCATATCCAATATACGGATTAAGTGCAGTAACAAGCATAAGTGAATTATGAAGATTATGATGCATTTTTTCCTTATTAGCCTTAATACCAACTGCACAGTTTTTATTAAACGAACGAATTGCTTCAGCCAAAAGTCTTGCAGACTGTAAGAAATTATACGCACATACAGGCATAAACACATTTAATTCAAAGTTACCCTGAGATGCTGCAAAACCAACTGCAACATCATTACCCATTACCTGAACTGCAACCATTGTTACCGCTTCACATTGTGTAGGATTTACTTTACCTGGCATTATAGAAGAGCCTGGTTCATTTTCAGGAATGAATATTTCAGAAAGACCGTCTCTTGGACCTGACGCAAGCCAACGTACATCATTTGCAATCTTCATCATATCTGCTGCAAGTGCTTTAATTGCACCATGAGCAAAAACAAGTTCATCCTTTGATGTAAGAGAATGGAATTTATTTGCTGCAGTTACAAAAGGCTTATTTGTAATTTTACCAATTTCTTCTGCTACTTTTTTTGCAAATTCTTTTGGAGCATTTAATCCCGTTCCAACTGCTGTACCACCAAGAGCAAGTTCATATAAAGGCTCAACAGAACGTTTTATAAGTTCAATATCCTTTTCCAGACTTGAACGCCATCCGCTTATTTCCTGAGAGAATGTAATAGGAGTAGCATCCTGAAGATGAGTTCTTCCACTTTTTACTATTCCTTTATTTTCTTCTTCAAGTCTTTTAAATGTTTCTATTAATTCCAAGACTGCCGGAATAAGTTTATCTTCTAAACTAATTACTGCTGCAATATGCATAGCAGTCGGGAATGTATCGTTAGAAGACTGACTCATATTTGCATCATCGTTTGGATGAAGTATTTTTTTATCTAAAATCTGATTACCTCTGTTTGCAATAACTTCATTGGCATTCATATTAGATTGAGTGCCTGAGCCTGTCTGCCATACAACAAGAGGAAAATTATCATTAAGTTTTCCTTCAATTATTTCATCACATGCTGCTTTTATTGCTTCAAGTTTTTCATTTGTCATTTTTTCAGGGCGAAGAGCATTATTGGTTATCGCCGCTGCCTTTTTTAATATGCCAAAAGCATGTATAATTTCACGAGGCATTGTTTCAATACCTACACCTATTTCAAAATTTTCATGACTTCTTTGTGTCTGGGCAGTCCATAGTTTATCGGCAGGAACTTTTATTTCCCCCATTGAATCATGTTCAATTCGATAGTTCATTTTTTTTCATTTCCTTTCTATATGTTAAGATTCTTTATTAAACCTTTTAAAACGTCTGCGCTATTATATAATGCTTTAATTTCCTCGTCATTAAGCGGGAGCATTATTTTACTATGTGCACCATTATTACCTACAACATTTAATAAACTCAAGCACACATTAGAAATTCCATATTCACCATTAAGCATTGTAGATACGGTAAGTGTTGTATCAATTCCGGAAAGTAAACATTGGCAAATATGACATACTGAGATTGAAACTGCATAAAATGTTGCGCCTTTTCTTTCAATGACTTTCGCGCCTGATTTACGAACATAATCCTCAACCTCTTGCGGATTAAAATCAGGAAATTTTATTTTACTGGAAACAGCATTTTTATAATCAATAATCGGAACATTTGAAATATTTGCAATTGACCATGGGACAAAAGAACTATCTCCATGTTCACCAAGAACATAAGCATGAACATTTTTTTGATTTACAGAATAAAATTCTGAAACTCTTGCACGCAGTCTTGCTGTATCAAGAATTGTACCCGAACCGATAACACGGTTTTCAGGAAGTCCGGTATGCTTTAAAAATACATAAGTTAAAATATCAACAGGATTACTTACAATAATGTATGTTGCATTTGGTGCAACAGGAACAATTTTATCTGCTATACTTTTTATAATATCTACATTTGTTTGTGCAAGGTCAAGTCTTGTTTGACCGGGTTTTCTTGCCATTCCGGATGTTATTATAACAATATCTGAATCTTTGGCATCAGAATATGCCCCTGCATAAACACTTGCAGGTGAACAAAAAGGAAGTCCCTGCCTTATATCAAGCGCTTCTCCAAGCGACTTTTTTTCATTAACATCTATCATAACTATTTCAGATGCAAGTCCCATAACCGTAAGTGTATATGATATGGTAGCTCCTACATTCCCTGAACCAATTACTGTTATTTTATTCATTTTAAATCATCACCTTTTTTCTAAATATTTTTAAATATCCAAGTATAATAAAACTTATCATTTATACTCATTATATTACATTGTGAATTTTATCACAAACTTCGCTAAAAATCAATGCCTTTAAAGCATTTTCGTCACATTGACAAAAATTTAACAATGTTTTTTGTGAAATATGTTTATATTTATCAAAACATTCTTTTTAATGTATATAAAAAGAGAAGTTTTATATTATTAAAACTTCTCTCAGCGTGTCGATAAACCTATCGGCACGCTGGCAGAGTTCGAAAAAGGATGGGATATTTTACCAAAATGAATGCAGATAGTACTAAAGTACGGCAAGGCTCATTTTGTTAAAAAGCAAAGAATGGCAAGGGTTTGAACCGACCCCCAATTGTTAGACCAAAATTCTAACAATTGGGAGGTCGGTTTTTTATGGCAAAATATAGTT